>CALXOW010000009.1 GCA_944390115.1 uncultured Anaerobiospirillum sp. | reverse complement strand
AGTAGTTACTCCATTGGTTTTTAGCCATTATGGTCTTAAACCGGAAATCTAAAATCCAACGAAAAATAGGTACACCCGGATTTTTTGCAGTGTGCTGACCTTTCTCATCGCCTTACCCCCTACGCTCTAAGAAATCATTGCACACAATTTTACATCAGATGATGTTTATTTGATCAATTTTCACGATCAATCTGAGATTTAACTCAGAAAAATTCCATCGTGGCGCTACCGAGCAAGATTGGCGCAAGTGTGGCGCAAGCTCGGTGGCGTCGTGTTGTTTTAGGCCCGGCCAAACCCAAAACTTGATCTCACGGCCGCGTGTCTTATAGCCGCTAGCCTGACAACTGCCGCCCCAGCAACACGTGCGCTTAATAGCTCCTCAGCTGCGGCCTTGATGCAGTCTTTTTGAGCCAGGGCGAGCATCGTTTTAGGAGGTGAACTCAGGCTTATTTAGCAGGTTTAGCGGCTGCACCGTCCCGTCTTGGGTATGGGTACTGTTCTGAATCTTATTATCGATCAGACGCCATGCGACAATCTGGCGCTCATCAGTGGAAATCACTATGATCACGCCAGTGACGTGCTTGCCGTGAGTGGCGTGATTGACGCCATAGCCTTGGGACAGCATCTGCTTTTGCCCTGCATCGAGCATCTCTTGCTGATCCTCAGGCGCATTCTTACCCTCTGCTAAGCGCTTAAGCTCAAAGACGTACACATTGGTGTTGGGCAGCTCCACCTCAATATCACTCCGGCCCTTGTTATTGCCTGTTTCCTCTCGAACCATAAACTTGTCGCATAAGGCCAAACAGAGTGTAATGAAGGAACGGTAATCGACCTCAATGTTATTTTGGCTCGAATCGTAACGCCAGCTACGGAACAGTTCGTTGAGCAAATTGCAAAAGGTGCTGATATCTTGATTGAGCAAGCTTTGAGCGATGCGTGTGAGCAAAGGTTTATTGCCATTAGCGCTCTTGTTCTTAGTCAAATAATTCAAGAACTCACGCTCGAACTCAACTTTTACCTCGTAGTTAGGAAAGCCGCACACAAACAAGCGATCGTCTGGGTTATCTGAGACCGGCTCTACTGCCTCTTGGATGGTGAGATAGCCATTGAGCGTCAGTAGTGGGAAAAATTCAACCTTAGAAAACAAAGTTGGATTAATTAAGTCAGAACGGCCTAACACCACCTGCTTATTCTTGATTTCATCTAAGACCGCCAGATTAGGCTGAACACGCTCCATAAAGGTACGCAGCGACTTGGGATCACCCACCGCATTCATCCAAAAACAGCGGAAAGGCGGAGCCTTGTCACTATCGTGGAGTTGCTCAAAAAAACTATTAATTGCCCACGGGCAATAAAGTTTAACACTGACATCTTCGTCAAAGCAAAAACCATTGTAGTAAAACTTAAGTTGCTGCAAGAGCTCGGCTTTGCTCATATGGTGGCGCTGCGCTGCAAGCTCAAGATAGTCGGCAAAGTCATGTTCGAGCTCCTGCTGAGTGTAGCCTAGGAGCGCTGAAAACTTGGGATGCATACTTAAGTCAACAATATCCCTGCCGGTGAAAAGATTTGTTTCCTTATAGCGCATGATACCGGTTACTAAGAGAAAGCGTAAATTCAGGGTACGCAGCCAGTTGTAGAAGACATTAAGCGACCGGCGCAGGGCATCAAAGCGCACCTCGTTATCAAGGTGTGCCGAGAGCGGCACATCCCACTCATCGATCAAAAAAACAAGGCGCTGGTGGTTGGAAAAGTTCGATAGCTTTGACAGGAAGCCATGAAGGGTAGCATCCTTTTTGTAGGCATCAATTTCCTCAGGAGCAAAGCCCGCTCTTTGGTAGGCACGGCTCAGCTCTTCGATTAGGCCTGCCTCAAATGACGCCACATCATCAACGGCTTGGCCCGCTTCTTGGGCATAGGGCACGTTAATGAAGCTTAGGCGCACTACAGGGTAGCGCTCACGCTCCGGCCACTGATCGCGGATAGCGGTGTTTTGGAAGTTTTGCGTGCCATTCTTGAAGAGATCTTCGATCATGGACAGCAGCAAGGTCTTGCCGTAACGACGTGGCCGTGACAAAAAGACTTTGGGCTTCTTGACCAAATCCAGAATTAAAGGGGTCTTGTCGACAAAGAAGAGCCCATCTGCTTGGATGCTGCTCCATTCTGATTGCCCCAAGGGCATGGTTTTCAGTGCCCTGATATCAATCATTATTCATCCTCCCGCGCTCTAACGCGTATCTTCGCTATGTTCCTAGCGGTCTTATACCAGCCCTTGTGGCCTCGCACGTAATTTAGTGACAAGCTTTAACCACGTATAGCAAACGTCTGCGCTTTTGGCTAATTGAAATTTTGTTGAATTTATTGCAATTACCAAACAAGGCCGCTTGTTTAAGTCGCTTTTGATGTTTTATAAAATTATAAAACAAAAAATTCATTAGCAAAAACTAATGGCGTTTGCTATAAAAGCGCGCATACATCTGCTTTTTGGCTGTTCAATCGGACATCACGAAATTGCGTGCGATGCCACGAGCCAGCCTTTTCTGGGACTCAAGGCTCCACCGAGCAAGCTTTGCACACGCTCGGTGGCGTCGCGTTGTTGCTGCTGGGCTATAGCTTGTTGGGGTTATTGAGCACAATCGGTTTGACCGCGCCATGCCCCAGCTCTTGGTCACGGTCAAAGTGGCGCCAATAGCAGATCTGGCGCGAGGCTGCTGATACCACCAAGACCACACCGTGCCAGTGATTAAGCTGATATGACATGGTGCCTGAGCCGTAACCCTTCTTGATGACCTGATCATAGGCCTCTTTTGAGAGGCGAATTTGGGTAGCCAGACTTGCAGGCTCGGTCAGAAGAGCTGTTTTGGCAGCGTCAGCTGCTTTCTTCGCGCTCTTGCGTTTCTTGTTGCGCGCCAGCTTAAGCTCGAACACCACCAAGCTATCACCCACCAGCACCTCAATATCGGAGCGGCCATTATTGTTGGGAACCTCTTGGCGTACATTGTTAGGACCAAGCCCGATCTCTAAGATCAAAGCAATGAGCACCCGGTAGAAGACCTCACGATCTTGCTCGTTCGCCCATAGCTCGTAATTAATGTGAGCCAGGACTGCATTTATGCCATTGACCGCTGTAATGATGTCACGACCACGCACTGCAGTTGCAACTTTGCGGATGTATGCCCACATTTCATTATCAAGCAGCCCATCCCCACTGCTTGAGTCGGTAATATAGCCCAGCAAGACCTTGGCATATAGTTTCTCGACTTCAGCATTGGTGAATTTACATAACAACTGTCGATCGTAGCGATCATCTTCCTCAGGGTCAACAACCCCCTTAACGGACATGAAGCCGCCTTGCACCAATAATGGAACCAGTTCGACGTTATCAAAAGTCATCTGTGAGGTAAACTGATTTTGCGTGAGTGTAATTCCCGTAGCTTTAATTTGCTCTAATTTATCAAAATCAATTTGGTGCAGCTTAAGATACTTCCGTAAGCCTTGCGGCGTATTGGCTGTATCCATCCAGAAGCTATCAAATCTAGGTGGAGCTTTTCGATTAATATAAACTTGTCTGAAGAAAGCGTTGATTGATAGTGGGCAGTAAAGGCTGAGCGCAGCATCAGCATCAAAGCAAAAGCCGTCATACTTAAGCTCAATTTTTTTTAACAGCTCATCTTCCGAACTGTTATTCAGCGCGGCAGTTTTAGTGATATAAGCGGCGAAATTAGTTTTTAACTCTTCTTTTGTGTAACCTAAGAGCGGGGCAAAAGTTGGTTCCATGCTGATATCGTAGATATACTGTCCCGTCAATACAGCAGTATCTTTGAACCGCATAATTCCAGTGACCATGGTAAAATCAACATTATCAAGGCCACGTAGCCACGAGTAAAATCCTTTTAAAATCTCCTTATTCTTTTCAAAAGCTTCACGATCGTGCAGATTAGACGACAAAGGAAAATCCCACTCATCAATGAGTACTACAATATGCTCATTTTGCTGTAACTTGATAAGTTCGCCGTAAATAGTGTTAAGGTGGTTATCTTTATATTGAAGCTCAAGCGCACCATGAAAACCTGCTTGTTCAAAAGCAGAACAGAGTCGACACAGCAGATCCTTTTCAAAGGTATTAGGGTTACTTAACTCATTGAAATCGATCAAGATGACATGCTGAATAATGGGCTCATGCCATAACCCCTGCTCATGTACGGCCAATCCCTTAAACTTTTCAGTACCGTTGGTGTAAAGCTCCTTAATCATAGCAAGGAGTGTACTTTTGCCAAAACGACGAGGTCGTGACAAAAAGACATTGCGCATGGTCACCAACATAGGGATCAAGGCCGTCTTATCCACCATCAGGTAACCTTGCTCACGCAAGGAGAGGAAATCGGAGCCCCCAGTGACGACCTTTTGCAGGCCATCAGGATCTTGCTGCACAGTTGGGACTGGCACCGACTGAGGATACGGTAAATTGCTAATTTCAGCCATAACTCACCTCCGAAGCAGACTTTGATGAGAGCGACCTCTCAACCGCGCAGCTCTCCTCAACGCTCTTAACCTAAAATTGTTCTTAAGCAATTCTAGCCAAAATTGGGGATTTTTGCGTTAAAAGCTGTCACAATGGCACGCTGAAGGGGCTCCCAGCTATTTGGGCTTGGCGCTAATTAGCGCTGGTTGGAGACAACCTGCATCGCAACCATAAACTCGTTGGCGTGGATGATGGCGTCCTCGTAGGCGGCCCAGATGATGGTCGATGGGACCTTGAAGGTGCGGGCATACTCAAAGACGCCCTCGAGGTTGTTGACCTCCATGTCCTCTAGGCACTTGACCGTGCGGCAGACCAAGGACTGCTCGTCGTTGATGCGCTTGGTGATCGCGTAGAGGTAGCGGTCGGCGTTGAGCTCCTCGCGCGTCTTCAATAAGAGCTCTGGGAGTAAGGAAAAGACGCCGGTCTGAAAGCAGTACATCTTATCGGCGGCCGTGGCTTGAGGCAGGTGGTTTATCACATACTGGGTGAAGTAACCGTGCATCAAGATGCGCCGATAGAGCTCATCGATCACGTGCAAGCTCGAGCTTTGCACGATCTTGGTGTAGTGGGTCAACAGGCCGTGGACCAAAATCGTGGTAAAGGACGGGATTGGCTCGTTCTCAGCTAAGTAGCGGTAGATATCGCTTAAGTTGCCTAAGGTGCTAAGGCCGACCTTCTTGAAGCGGTGCAGATAGTAGATCAAGATCTTGAGCACGCCACGATTTTCCGAGAGGTACTTCTTGAAAATCGGGAAGTTGATCTTCGGCAAGAAGAGCTCGTGCGCCAGAGACATAATGTCCGCCTGGAACGGCTCCATTAAGGCCGGAGACTGCTTAAAGGACATCGTGCTGGTGCTCATCGACGAGATCACGAGATCGGCGCGGTAACTCGTGGACATCTTGAGCAAGACCGATTCACTCGTGCCATAGGCGATGATCTTAAGCCACGGGGCCTTGACCTTGAGCTTTTGGAATACTGCAAGTTGCCAGGCACCTTGGCTGCCCATATTGATGAGCACATACTCGATGTGCAAAATGCCTACGATCCACTTGTGCTTGGTCACGTCCATCAAGTCCACGGCAAAGCGAATACCAAAACGCTTGACCTTGGACATATAGTCCACGACCTGCTTGCTCGGCTCTTGATAAGGCGGAATCTGCAACACTAAGCGCGAGGCCACGCCCTTTTTGATTAAGGGCAAGAGCGCCGGGTTCACCGGCATCATAATCAGGGCCTTTGACTTAGAGCCCACGAAGTTTGCGATCGAGCGCTCAATGAAGTAATCATTGACGATCGAGGCCACATGCTGGGGCAAGATGCGGTCGGTGACAAACTTATTGCCCGAGGAAAAGCGCAGGCGATACATCTGGACCACGCGGTGCGCATCAAACACCGGGGTGCGGGCAATGAGATGGCAGCGGTTGGCCGCTGGGTCAACTGGAGCGGCGGGTTGGGCCGCAGGACGCCCCTGCGGGGCACCTTGCTTGGCAGCTTGCTGGGCGCGATAAGCTGCAAGCTGCTGCGGGGTCATATTGGCAGGCATAGGGCGACCTTGAGGCGCAGCCGCCGGGCGCGCCCCTTGAGCTGCGGCAGCGCGCGCCATAGGCGCACCTGGGGCACGCATCGGCGTGGCCCCTGCTGGGCGCGGTTGCATTACTGCTGAATTAGCTGCCATCTACCTAAAACCATTCCAAGCTCCACCGAGCCGACCCTACTCAAGTTGTTACCGTGTTCCCTGCGGGTATCTAGTGTCGCGCCCTCTCTCCTAAGGCTATATCCTGATCTTTACGGGCACAATGCCCCCTGTGTCTCTAGGCACAATCTTGCAACAAATTGCAATAGCAGTGCCAAAAGCCACTAAATAACCGTCGCGTGCTCAGCCCCCGCCGCGCCGCTTGAGCTTAGTGATCGTCAAAACTATTACGACGTGCTGGGCTTTGATTGTAACAGGCGCAGCACTCTTGCGCTGAGCCCTTTTTTACCTAATTGCTTGCTCCTTATAACTTGCTCCTTTGGGCTGGCCCTTTTTTGCTTGTGGGGTACTTGCTACTTGCGGGTGGTGATGATGTTGAGCACCAGCAAGAGCTCGTTGGTGCGCATCAGGGCCTTTTCGTAGCTAATGAGCACCGAAGCAGGTGGTACTTGGTACTTCTGGATAAAGGTGAAGATCGCGCTCAGATCGGTCGCCTCAATCGCTTGGACACATTCGATGATGTCCGCCATCAGCTCACTGTCGCCGTAGATGCGATCGAAGATGTCATTGTAAGCATCATCGGCGATCACATCGACCTCTTCCTTGAGCAAGAACATGTGCAAAAGTGAGAACATGCCCGACTGGAAGCCAAAGCGCTCGACAAATGGGTCGTTGAAGACCTTGGAGATGTACTCGCAGAAGTAACCGCGCACTAAGGCTTGGATATAGTGCTCTTGGAGGATGCTTTGGCTTGAATGGTTGGCGGCCTTGATATAGATCAGCATGATGGCGCGCGCGGCCATGACCGAGAAGCAGCGATTGGCACTGTACTCCAAGAGGAAGTTGTAGAGCTCGCTGATATTCTGGACTTGGCGCGGCGAGGCGTGACGGAAGCGGTATAAGAACACCGCCATATCGCGCGCCATCGCCTCATGCCCCTTCAAGAAGCGCTGGAAGATAGTGTAGTTCGGCTGATCTTTGAACAGCTCGCGGATCAAGGTCAAGACCTCGTTTTGCGCCGGAGCAAAGTTCTTGAGATCTTGGTTGAGCACGATATTCGGGCTCCACAGCGGGCCATCCAAGAAATCGATCATGCGCTTGGCAAGATATGCATAGCCGTCGCCCTTGGTGTCGTTAAAGCCAATCGTCTTTAACCATGGGGCCTTGCTCTTTAAGCGCTGGAATACGTTGAGCTGCTCGTTGACCTTGCCGGACATGTCGATCATGACGTATTCGATCGACAATATGGCCTTATTCCACTCCTTCTTGATCAGGAGCATAAGGTCGATGGCAAAGCTCATCCCGTTGCGGCGCAGCTGAGTGAGCAAGTGCAGGGCCGATGGCGTGACTGGCTGCTCAGGGCAAATGCGCAGCACCACGCGGCTCACTGAGTAACGCTCAAGGTAGTCGACTAAATCGTAGGTGAGCGGCATCATGACCAAGACATGGCGGTTACGGCCGATGAAGCAGGAAATACCACGGCGAATGAAGTAACCAAAGAGCACGTGATAGACATGCTCGCTCTTTAAGGCGTTGACTTGGAACACCTTACCGGCGGTGAACTTCAGTTCGTACATGGAGATATTGGAGGCCGCGTCAAAGATCGGCGTACGCGAGACCAAGTGGCAGCGATTGGACGAGCGCTTGAGCTTGACCAAGTGCTCCATCGACAGTCCCGGATACTCGCGCGCTAATTCCTCGAGCGACTTCTCTTGCCCGCCACGGGCACGATGTCCGGCCGTGCTCATATCAGCGAGCTGTTCTTGGACCGAAACGGTGCCCCTAACCTGGTGCGGAGCGCTGCCGCCGGCCTTAGGTTGCGTTGGGTTAGCCACACTTGCTCCTCGTTGTGCTGATCCTAGGTAATCAGAGTGGCCTAAGCCCCCTGTGCCCTTTTGCTTAGGCGTGAACTCAAGCGAAGGCGTACCCTTCCCCGTGCTCAAGCCCGCCCCGCCTGCGGCGGTGATGCCATTGGCCACGCGCGCATCATTGCGCCCATAGGCCATGCGCGCGCCTTTGCGCTCTAGCACCTCAAAGGCATGCGCCGTGTCGGCATATTCCTGCATATTAGCATCTTGCTCTAAGGCGCTGTCACCAATGGACGAGCCGTAGAGATAAGTGGCGTAATCATGCTCTTCTATGGTAGCACCACTAGCCTGATTTGGGGCTTTATTGCTCCCCGAGGTTGCGACCAAGCCCCCTTGGGGTAAGGCCTTACCCTGAGGCGCGGCAAAAAACTTTTGCTCTTTGCGGCTAGTAAAGCTGTGCGTGGTGCCAGAAATATCCTCAAAGTCATCTAGACTCTTGGTGCGGTGATGCTCGGCGGTGCGCAGATCTTTAAAGTCGTAGATACTCTTAGTCGGCTGAGTTGCGCTGGTACGCAGATCCTGGTACTCATCGATCGAGTGCTGCGGATCTCGGGCGCGCAGCGGCTCTCTGGTGCGCAGATCTTGAAAATCATCTAGGCTCTTGGTGCGCTGATGTACCGGAGTTAACGAAGCGTAGTCATCGAGGCTGCGCGTTGGCTGCGGTCCGGTCAGATGCGGATTGACCGCCCCGCCCTTTTCATGGGCCCAAGCATCAAATTCGTCGGCCAGCGCCTGCTCCTCTAGGGCCTGTGCGGCGGCGCGCTGGGCCTTATCGGCGTCAATTTGCGCCAAACGCGCTTGCACGTCACCGGCGCGCGCGGCGACCTCGGCCTCATATTGGGCGCGGGCACGGGCGCGTTCCTGCTCTTGAAGCGCTTGCTCAGCGGCAAAAGAACCGTCTTGTAAGGCGTTAAAGGCCGAGCTTGGGGCATCGGGATCGACCGGTTCTTGCTCCATTAAGTCCGCGCCTGAGCCAATGGCATCTAAGGCCGAAGCACGGGCCTGAGGCACTAAGGACTCGCCTTGGGCCTGTAAGGAGTCGAGCGCTGAATTGCGCTTCTTTTCCTCGAGCGGTTCAAATTGATAGGAGCCGTGATGAGCGGCATTGGCCGCCTTAACCTGAGCCTGATCGTGCTCGCTCTGGGCATAAATGGCGGGGCGCGCGCGTTGCTCTTGCTCACGTTGCTCTTGCTCGCGCTGCGCCTGCTCGGCGGCACGCTGTGCCTTATGCTGGGCCAGCACCTCCATATTATGGGAGCGACGTTGCGCCTGTTGGCGTTCAAGCGGGCTTAATTGCTTTAAGGAGCGCTCTTGCTCATGGAGCATGGCTGCCGCCTGATGCTGTAAAAAGTTATCGTCAGGACGGGCGGCGCGGGCCGCTTGCGCATCTTGCGCGGCGCGGTGTACTTGGGCCCGTTGCAGGCGAGAGGCGGCGGCCTCGGTGCGCGCTTGCTGCGCGGCCTGTTGGGCGGCTTGGCGCTCTTGTTGTTCTTGCAGCTGCTGCTGACGGCGTAAACGCGCGGCGCGTTGCTCATCGCGCCGAGCCTGAGCCAATTGCTGGCTGCGCTCGACGCGCTCAGTACGTGAACTGCGCACTGGAGCGGTAGAGCTACGGCGCTCATTGAGCGCGGCACTATCACGAGGCTGAACCGTTTTCGCACGAGGCTGAACCATTTTCGGCCCTTGGTGCCCCATGCGCTCATTAATCTCAGCGCTATTGCGCGGGGCTACCGCCTTGGGCGGGTTGTGAGCTGAACTGTGGTGAGCCGTGCTCCGTGGCTTAACGGCTTGAGGCTCAGCTTTGTTTTGGCTTTCTCTGATACGCTGTGCCTGCAAAAAGCGCAGATCGGCCTCGCTCAGGCCGCCTTCGTGGTGCACGCGCGTGGAAAATTCATCATTGTCGGCATCAGCATAATCAGTCCCATAATCAGTCCCACTGGCATGTGCGTCATGCTCCGCGTGGTCCTTTTGCTCGAGATAGGCGTCGCTGTAGACGCTCTCGTGGGCCTCAGCCTGAGCCTTAGCCGCAGCGGCGGCCTCTTCTTTGCGCGCCTTTTCCTTGTAC
Organism: uncultured Anaerobiospirillum sp.; assembly: GCA_944390115.1. GTDB lineage: Bacteria > Pseudomonadota > Gammaproteobacteria > Enterobacterales > Succinivibrionaceae > Anaerobiospirillum. Next base: position 61,031 of record CALXOW010000009.1, on the reverse strand, counting down.
TCGTCGGTGTAGATACCCTCATGCTCGCGCGCCACATCTAAGGACAGCGGGATATCTTCGATCTTGCCTTGGCCGCCGACCATAATGGCGCCCCGGCGTGGGCCGTGCTCATGGGTGGTTTTGCCTGAGGCGATCTGACCTACTTGGGTGATATCGAGCTTGAGATTGCCTGATTGCAGCGATTCCTGGGCATCTGAGCGTACTTGATTGTACTCAGAGGCCTCGAGTTTTTGCTCGGCCGACGGGATTAAATCAGGGTTGATGCCGCTTTGCGCGTAATCAAAGATTTGGGTCTCATCATTGAGGTCAAAGCCTTGGTCATACCACTCATCGGCTGTAGCCTGAGCTGCTGCGCCCGGCGCTGCATGCTGATGTGAGCTGTCAGAGAAACTAGCCATAGCAAACCTTAATGACGAACCTCAGGCTACCGGGACTCTCTCCTTGTGCCGCTAGCCTCCAACAAAAAAGAAAAAGAAACGATTGAACATTACGCCCCCAAGCAAAAAGACCACGGTTGGTCCTTCTTGCCTTGGGATCCCTAGCGCCACGCGCGCAAGTCCTCATTATTAGCGCCTTTCATGCCAAAGCACGGCAGTAAGGCGAGGGCACCTCCTAGGATTAACCTACCTGTGCAGGCGCAACCTAGCCCCCGCGCGCTTTTCCATCAGCTCTCGGCGGGCGCAAACCCGCTAAGCTTAACCTTGCTTAAACGCGCAGCTGAAAACGTTTTCCTAGATATTATAAACCCCACCGTTATGACAAAAATGTAACTAGGCGCACCCTTTTGCGCTCAGTTTGGCCCCTGACAGTGACTTCAGCGGGCTGGGACGCGCCGCCTGGGAACTGGGGAGGTTTTTGTCTAATTTGTGACGTAGCTCTAAAAATGGCTTATCTATCGCGTTAGCGTGCCACATCACGAAAAAGCGTAAAAAGTTCTTTACAGTCAGATAAATTTCCTTATAATGGGCGCTGTCAAAACGACGCACCGCGTTGTTGTGACGACAATTTGTTACATGCCCAGGTGGTGGAACTGGTAGACACGCTACTTTGAGGGGGTAGTTCGCGAGAGTGCGGGTTCGAGTCCCGCCCTGGGCACCATGTAACGCAAAGAGAACAACGGAAGTCAACGCGCAAGCGCTGGCTTTTTTTGTTTTTGGGCCCGCCAAAAATGCCGCTCGCCCAGGCCGCCATTGCAAGGCCGCCCCCTTTCAGGCCCAGCCTTCCTTCCCGGCCATTTCACGTAAGGCCACCGCGCCCGGCCACTACTTCCTATTAAGACCGGCGCCGCGCTCTATGCCCGCAACACAGCTCATCTACTCCCAGCGCCCGCAACTGAGCTCAGAGGTCGCCCCAGTGCCGTCTTTGGCTGTGGTCTTGAGCCTTTATCTGTGTGCTTCCACCATGTGCTGCGCCTTGCCGAATTTGTGGTCGTCGGCAGTATTTTTCTGAAATTTCTTGGGCAAACTTTGCTAAACTGACTAGCATTACTTTTCGTGGTTAACTCTAAAAATACACACAGCTGGGCCTAGCTTTAGGCACTCCAGCGCGGCGACTCCCTCGGTTTCATCAAGCGGCTACCTCGGTTGCAGTCGGCGACTTCACCGGCTCAAGCGCGGCACTTGAGAGGGCGTCGTCCGCTTAGGGCTGTCTGTCTTTTTTTATTGATTTCTTTTGTCTTAACTAGTAGTGGTGCGCCTGATGTCTTCTGCTCCTGATTGTGCCGTTCTCAAAGCCAACTTCCCTGCCATCTACGCCAATCGGCGCCGCTTAAGAATCAAAGATCCTGAGTGCACGGACTTTATCCATTTAGTTGGCACCTGCGAGTATGGTAAAAGTCCTACCACGGGCTATTCCACCCGTCTCAATACCGTGACGATTGGCCGTATCTACGGCGATCAACCTAATGGCGTGGGTAAGATTGAATTTAACGACCGCTTCTTGCGCGAGCATCCTGAGTATGCGGACGTTGATGTCTATCGCTTAAACAACCGCCCGGCCGGTGTCTTAGTCGTACCTAAGGGCACCCCAGTGAGCCCGCAGGATTTGGCCCAAGCGGTCTACGACGAAATTCGCAATTCGACGGAAGATCAATACATTAGCCCACGCGATCAAACCAAGCTCTCGGCGATCTTAGATCACGCGACCACCAACGTGGATACCGAAGAGATCAAGGAGCGCAACCAGCTCTATCATCGCCGTCGCTCCACTGTCACCGAGCAAGCCCGCCCAGCGCGCAATAGCTCGTATCCGCAGAACTTTGGGAGTGATCTCAAACTTAAGATCCACGCCTTAGGCCAGCAAAATCGTCAGCTGCTCGAAGTCTTAGAGCAACCAAGCGATCGCGAGGCCTTTGAGCCAATCTTAGGGCGCCAAGAGGCCCTCAAGAGCTTCTTAGCTAAGCATGGCTTAACCTTAGAGCGCAATTTTGACTTAAGCCAATACTTGGCCGATAAGTACTGCGAGAACTTCCCTGAGCTCAAGGAAGAGCTCAAGCCAATCTTAGCTCAGCTCGCCGGTCCTGATTGCAACTTCCTCAAGCTGCCATGGCAAATCACCTCGATTCTGCCGCTGCCGAACTTACCTCAGGGCGCGCCTAAGGCGTCCGCCCCAAGCTTAGAGGACTTAGCCCAAGGCGGCAAAGAGGTCAAAGCTGAGCCTAAGAATGTATCTTTGGCCCCAGTTAATGGCCGCAGCATCGGTGCAACCTTAAGCTTAGATGTCCTGCTCTCGCAGCACCCAATCGATAAGGCGATGCCTGAGCTGGTGCCAACCGAGGAAGATAGCCAGCTGTTAGCCTCGCTTATCATCACCTCGGCCTTAAGCCCGAACTTTAAGATCGTCGACTTCAACGAGGTGCTCGACTCATACGAGCTGCCTTATGACGGCAGCGTCAACGCCAAGCAGCTGCATCTGTTAAACGCCAGCCTGACCGAGCCGGAGCTTGATTGTTTCTGGCGCAGCCACAATGAGGCGGTCTTTGCGCAGATCGCGGAGCGCACCGGCGACAAGGGCAAGAAGCGCAGTGGCGAGAGCAGCACTGCGCTCACCCCAATGCTCTATGACATCCGCTTAGCCGCTGCCATCGATCCTGCGCTGGAGTCCGCCAAGCGCCGCTTACTGGCTCAGCACACCGCTGAGATGCTGCTGGCGGTCTTAAATGAGGCCGACACCAAGGGCACTGATGCTACCGACGCCTTAAGAGAGCTCGACGCGCAAGCGGCGCATCTTGCCTCCAATATCGCCGCGACCCTGACCACGCCACCGGTACCAAGCCCAGCGCTGCAACTGGCCGCCTTAGCCTTACCGCAAGAGGGTGCGCTGTGCTACAGCTCGCCTTATGAGGGTGACTTAACCGGCGCCAGCTCCGTGCTCTACGTCAAGGGCGCGAGCTTATGCCCGCAAGAGGCCTTGCCTGATGACGCGATGAGCGTAGCCGCCCCATTGATGGTGATGGCGCGCCCTGATCTGACCTACTCCATGATCTTAAGCAAGATGCGCACGTGGCGGGCTCAAGGCCAGCGCATGTTGATGGAACTCGATCCCTTAAATACTAAGATCCGTCAGATCTGCGGCAATCACTTCATGGATGGGACCATTAATGAACAGGGCACCAAGGTCCGTTACCATGGCATGACCATTACGGCTTTAAAGCTCAATGTGTCGTGGCACGATCTCTATGGCTTAGATCCAACCAATTACAAGCCAGCAGCAGATAACGAACCGGCCACCAGCAAGGAGCCTAACTGGTATCTCTACCTCTACTTTAACAGCGAGCACTACGAGCGCTTAAAGCAGATCATGATGCTCAATACCGCTAAGGTTAATGAGCAGCACGAGAAGTCGCAGCTTGATCTGATCGTCGCTACCGATGAGGGGGCTACGACCGAATTAGAGCAAGTCGAGCAGCACGTCAACGCTGGTCTGAAGACGCCACTTAAGGATCAGATGTTCCAGTGCTTCAGCGACCACTCCACCGAGCTAAACGAGAACTTCGATCTGTATTGCGCCGAGCATTCCTTCAAGGTCGTGCTCTCCAGCGAAGACTTACCAGAGGACTTAGTCTTTGCCGCCTTGGAGCAGCGCCATCAGCTTGAGCAGCGTGTCCGCGCGCAGTGCACGGTCCATCTTGACCACAGCACCACCACGACGCTGACCCCATGGCCGCAGCTGGGCAGCTTGGTAGCACTCTTAGGTCAAGAGCTCTATGAGTCGATCGAGCAGTCGGTCGCAGACTACCACGCCCACCATCTGCGCAATCAGATCACGATGCCGGATAAGAGTGTCGCCTTAATGCTCTTGAGCTTAGCCTCGCTCAAGGTCAAGGATCCAAAGGCCAAGTTCAGCCTCAAAGCTGAGCTCAATCGCACCTTGATCCCAGCCGAGCGCAAGTTCTTAGAACTCTTAGGCCTCGATGTCGCCTCCACCTTAGGCCCTAAGGCCTAAACGGCATAGCCCTAAGCCTTAGAAGCGCGGCCCTAAGTTTTAGGAGCGCAACCCTAAGTTGTAGAAACGCAACCCTAAGTCTTAGGGACAATTCCCTCGGGCCTGACTTGCTCAGGCCCTTATTTCCCCACCTGAGCTGCTCTCTTGTCCTCACCCAAAGCTCATCGCAAATTAACCGGAAGCTTTTATTTGAGCTTTCTTTCATCAAGCTAGTTACAACTTACTTCCACAAAATGGGTATAATGACTCAATCCGGTTCAATCAGATCGACGCATCCCAGTGCTACTTGAAAATTTGTTGCAAGTAGAGCCTGTGGGTGTAACGTTTGCTATCTGCGCCCCAGCCTGAGTCCTTTAGGCCCAGACTAATAGGGGCAAGCCCGTTAGAGCTGGTGGAATTTGGGGGCAGTTGGATATGACCTTGATTTCGCGCTTTCTTGCAACCATCAAATCTGATCGCTGTCTACGCTGGACAGTTGCTGTGCTCTTAGGCCTGATTGTGCCTGGAGTGCAAGCTGCTACGATCAATGAAGCTTTGCAGAGCAACACGACTAATCGCTGTGAAGCCTGCCAACGCTACGAAGATACGGTCAGTAAGCTCCCAGGTGTCGCTATTCGCGTTGATCCGGGTGTCGATCCCGCTTACGCGTCAATGCGCAAGCATCGCGTCGTGCCGTTAGATTTAGGCTATTCCTTTATTGGCAAAGTGACCCTCCACGAATACCAACAAGCTTGGGAACGCTTCTTTAACGCACGCGCCGCCCACTTAAAGCTGATGGGTGAGAACATCACTAAACCATGCAACCTCCTGATTACCGAATCGGGGCTCACTGTTCATGGTTCAACCTGCCTGCCGGTGATCGGCTTTGAGCGCGTGGACGCTAAATTTGATGAGGCCGGTCTCCTCAGCTCGATCTTATTAGTGCTCGACTTCGAGAACGAAACGATCCTCGATCAATTACGCCAGCTCATCAACCTGCGCTATCCCAAAATTGAGCCTCCTCGTACCCCATTGGCTCAAGTTGCCAGCTATATCTCTGAGCTCAATCGCTTGATGGTCGAGCTCTCGCGCAATCAGTATCACTCCCAAACCTCTTGGCATCAGGTCGGTGACAATTACGCCTATATCAAGTTCAGTGGCTACTCTGGCAACAAAAAAATCATGATGCTTTTTGGCTCGGAGCACTATTTCACGCACGACGAGATGTCCTTGGTCAAGCGCCGCTTAGCCATTGTGCGCCAAGAGCTGGCGCAGATGCAGCGTCGCAATCCAACCACAATGGTCAGCCAACAGCCAACTGCCGCCAAACCCCGCGCTGAACTTGCCGTCCCGGCAACGCCCCTACCAACCCCTAAATCCATGGTCAGCTCAATCCCCCAAGCAGCCCCCACCATGGCTGCCGCCCACTAAAGCTGCCGCCTGCTAAAGCCACAGAGCACTCAAGCAGTGGTTCGCTCAAGCAGCTGCCTCAAGCCACTTCCCACTCAAGCGCCCGCCCCGTCGTACAATGGCACCATCACTGTTTAGAAATTAAGGAGAGCTACATGTTCTTTTTTGCCAACCAGCCTGAGTCGGTTTTTGACAACGGCCAATGGGTAGTGCGCAAGGTCTTAGGCCACGAAGGCGGCATGATGATCGTGCAAAATGACTTTGAAAAGGGCGCGGTCGGCGCTTTGCACAGCCACCCTCACGAGCAAACCACCTATGTTCAATCAGGGCGTTTTCTCTTCACCATTGGTGACGAGCAGCACGAAGTCGGCCCTGGCGATAGCCTGCACAAGAACCCAAACGTGGTGCATGGCTGCACCTGCCTGGAAGCGGGCACCTTGATCGATATCTTCACCCCAATCCGCGAAGACTTCCTCTAACGCAAAGGCCCGCTTGATAGACCGAGCAGGCCTTAAGCAGCCCCCGAGCCCGCGCTCCGGGGCTAGCCGCACGCGCCATAGCTTTTCCCAAAGCAACAACCTCCCCAAACTCTGCCCACTGCCCGCCCTAAGATATCTGAGCTCAACTAAGCTGGTAGCGCCCCGCGCTTGAGGGCAAGCCAAGTCTTAGCTGAGCTCCCTAACGTGCCCGATAAAAACCATCGTGCCCCAAGGCATTTGTTAGCTCTAAGCGCATTGAGCGGGACATTATTTTGTTGCTAAAATCTAACGATGCGCGACATCCCGCCTAAGCTCGACCTAAACGAATTTTGCTAGATTGGGCGCGTGGCGCGGCGTTTGCGTAAGGCAGCGACGAGATAAGGAAGAGCCGACACAGCTCGGGATAAGCTGGTGCGGCCAGGGTTTTGGCGCAATGGGGTTTTACTATGGCTAAGAATTTAAAATGGGGCGAACTAAAGCTTGCTCCGCTGGGAATATTAGCTACGACCGTATTGGGTGCAGCCCTACTCTCAGGCTGTAGCTTAAATCAATCCAATGCCAGCATCGACTCAAGCTTGGCCCCTAACGCCATTGAGTTTGATCCACCCTTAAACTCCACCTTCTCCATCGACCAAGAAGAGATCTTCTTAGTCACGCCTAATAACAAGGAACGCGAGGAAAGTCAGGTCATGCTGACCTACCTCACTAAGCTCTTATCAGAGCCCTCGGCGACCTCCGAACAGCGTGCCCAAATCTTTTATCAGCTCGGTATCCTCTATGACCGCTTAGGTCTTGAGGCGATGGCGCGCTCGATGTTTATGAGTGCCTTGGTAGAGGTGCCTGACTACGCTCCCGCCTACAACTTCTTAGGTATCTACCTCACCGGCGCCGAGCGTTTTGCCGAAGCCTATGACGCCTACGATGCGGTCTTAGAGTTAAGCCCTGAGGACGAGTACGCCCACTTCAATCGTGGTATCGCGCTGTACTACGGCAATCGCCCGCAGCTGGGCATTCCCGATCTCGAATTTTTCTATGAGAAGAATAAGGACGATCCCTTCCGCAGTCTCTGGATTTATCTCTTAGAGCGCGAGGTTAAGGATCCAAAGCTGGCGCTACAAAACTTAAGCGAGCGCCGCGCCAAGATCGACCCCGAAGTACCATGGGGCCTTGCGGTCTTGGACTATTACTTAGGGAAGTGCGATGAGCAGGACGTGATTGAGTCGATTCGCAGCGCCAAGATTGACAACGATGAGCGCGCCCGCCGTCTGTGTGAGGCTTACTTCTATTTAGGCAAGCAAGCCGACTACGAGGGCGACTACAAGCGCGCCTACGACCTGTATCATCTGTGCATCACCACCGGGGTCACGGGCTATCTGGAGTACCGTTATGCCCAGCTGGAGATTGCCCGCTACCAGCGGATGGAGCAGGTGGCAAAAGCCGAGGCCCTGGCCAATCGCCAGCAAGAGCAACGCCTCGAGTTCTTGAACAAGCAAGCCGAGGAAGGCCACAAGTTCTTTGAGGAGATGCACCTCGACGTCGAGCCTGAACCCGCCCCAGTCATGACCAATCCGACCGTGCCCGAGCTCTACCAGCCGGAAGTCCCAGCAGCGGCCCAGCAGCACTAAACCAGACAACCGCCTGCTAAGAGAAAAAAATAAAGGAAAAAATAGTTGAATCTTACCTATCAAGTGTGTTAGATTGTTACGAGCTTTGGGGGTGATTCTGGATTCGACCGGGAGTTACCGAGCCTGAGGTGCATGTCGAGGGCGGATTGCCTCGTTAAAAGTCCATTAAAATAGTCGCAAACGACGAAAACTACGCTTTAGCAGCTTAATAACCTGCGTAAAGCCATCGGTGTTAGGCCCTGCTAGTGTCGTCTAGCAAATCCGGTGTCAGTTTCTCACTAGCTCGTGTGGAAGCCCCGCTTGAGGTGGAAGCATTAAAGATTTTTTCAAGCTGGATACTCAGTGGCGTGACTCTCCGCAGCTGGTATTAAGATTAAAGAGATGTCTAAGCATGTAGTACTGATGGTAGAGTCTCTTGGGACGTGGGTTCAAATCCCACCACCTCCACCAGATTTCAGGCAGTAAGCTGCCACCGAGAAAAGAGCCGCATGGCTCTTTTCGCGTTTTTGGGCCCAGCATCACCTACAACGCCCCAAATCTCTCCGCCGCCCTTGGGCCCACCGGGCTCGTGATGCCCCAACTTAATGGCCACCAGCACCCAAATAAAAAACCATCACCGCGCCTAAAAGTGCAAGTGATGGTTTTTGGTCTCAACAAAAAGGAGTTTGTATGTCGAGCGTTTTTCTCTTGCGAGGAGCACGCTCACGCTCTGGCCGGAATGAGGCTGGAAGCCTCGAATTCTGTTAGTTGCCGCTGATTAAGGACAGCGCAATCTGTGGACGCTGGTTGGCCTGGGTCAGAATAGTTGCAGTCGCCTGCTGGATAATCTGGAACTGCGTTAAGTTGGCCGTATCCTCAGCAAAGTCCGTGTCTTGGATACGCGAGCGCGAGTCCATGACGTTTTCCTTGATCGAGTCTTGGTTGCGCACCGTCGACTCTAAGCGGTTCTGCATCGCACCTAAATCGGCACGAGTGCGATCGACGGCCGAGATCAAGTAATCAATACCACCTAAGACTAACTCAGCATTCTCTGCTGTGGTTAAGCTAATGCCGGAGTTTGCGCCAAGATTTTTAAATAAAGCATCTAAGGTATGAATGGAGCCATCCTCGCCCTTAATAATGCCTTTAACTTCAGTGGCGGCAGTCAAAGCTTTACCATCGACCACAGTGCCTTGCGGCAAAGTCTGACTTGGAGCAAATGCTTCAGCTAAATCAGAGAGGCCATCGACATCGTATGGGTTGCTTAAATCAAATTCGATGATCGACGATGGATCTGGGCCGCATTGGAAGCGCACGATGCTGGCATTGCCGTTTAACATATCGGCACCGGCAAAGGTGGTCTCGTCGGAGATACGGCAAATCTCGTCGGTTAAGGCGTCGACCTCGGCTTGGATACTACCGCGATCAGCACTCGTGGTGGTGGCGGTAGCAGCCTGAATGGCTAAGGTGCGGATGCGCTGGAGCATATTGGTGACTTCATCTAAGGCACCTTCTACCGTCTGCGCAAACGCAATCGCGTCTTGGGCGTTACGATTGCCTTGGTTTAAGCCGTTTAACTGGGTGGTCAGGTTGTTGGCGACCTGAATGCCCGCCGCATCATCCTTGGCCGAGTTAATGCGGTTGCCGGAGGCTAAACGCTCAAAGACAGCATCTAACTTATCGTTAGCACGCTGGGCTGCGCGCTGTGCGGTGAGCGAAGAGATGTTAGTGTTGATAAAAAGCGACATCGTCAAACTCCCAATGTGGGTGACCCTAAGAGCGCTCTCTTAGGTTAGGGGAGGTCGAGCCGTCCTTTTGGGCGCCCTCGGTTAGAGTTTGCTTTGAGGTACGGCTCTAGCCCTCTTGTCGAGAGCTTTACAACTTACGTGCTCTGGCACCTTGCGGCACCGCCTGTGGGATTCTCTCATTTCCCTTAAGCGCGAACACTTCAGTCACAATGCTCTGACAAGGCCCAAGTTTGCGTAAGGCACCTGCCATCCCGAAACAAAATTCTGGTCATCTTAGGTAGACGGCTCAGGTTCAGAGCAGGCTTACAGTCGGGCCCCCTATAGCCCTCTTGCAAGTTCTTAAGTCAGCTTTGTAGCAAAGACTGACCGCTCAAGCAACGCAAGGAATATGCCAAGAATTTAGGCCCATGGGCGCGGCCCAAGCGGCAAGATCTGGCCACGCTCGGCCGCCCATGGCCCCGCCTTTTGACCTGCTTTAGGCCTGGGGTTGGCCTGACTTTGGGCCAGGCTTCGGGCCTATCCTGTGCCGTCAGTTCACGGCCCTATTTCCTCTGCTTAGGCCTCCCTTTGGAGCTGAGCAGAGCGGCCGTTGTGGCGGCCTGCTGCTAGGATGAAGGCGCCCTTTTATTGTGCCTTGCGCCCTGCTTGCTGAGGTTCTCGGTTTTTGCTTTGTTTTCGGGGAAAAATGGCGCCAAATCGGGCTTTTTTCATGGCTTTAGTGGCCTAAAATTGCTAAAATTGCCCCAGAATTTTTTCCCTGAGGATTTCATGGCTCAATTCATCTTTACTATGAATCGCGTGGGCAAAGTTGTCCCACCGAAGCGACAAATCCTAAACAACATCTCCTTGTCCTTCTTCCCAGGGGCCAAGATCGGTGTGTTAGGTTTAAATGGTGCCGGTAAGTCCACCCTGATCAAGATCATGGCGGGTGTGGATCAAGAGTATGAAGGCGAAGCCCGGCCACAACCTGGTATCAAGATTGGCTATCTGCCTCAGGAGCCAAAACTCGATCCTGAGAAGAGCGTCAAAGAGGTCATCGAAGAGGCCTTCGGTGAAGTCACCGCAGCCTTAAAGCGCTTAGATGAAGTCTATGCCGCTTACGCCGATGAAAACGCTGACTTCGACGCCTTAGCCAAGGAGCAAGCTCAGCTTGAAGCCGTAATCCAAGCCCATGATGGCCACAACCTCGACAGCCAAATCGAGCGCGCTGCTGATGCCCTGCGTCTGCCTAACTTCGAGCGTAAGATTAAGGTCCTCTCTGGTGGTGAGCGCCGTCGTGTCGCCCTGTGCCGCCTGCTCCTAGAGCGCCCTGATATGCTCCTGCTCGACGAGCCAACTAACCACTTAGACGCTGAGTCGGTAGACTGGTTAGAGCAGTTCTTACATCAGTACCCAGGCACTGTGGTCGCAGTCACCCACGATCGTTACTTCTTAGATAACGTCGCAGGCTGGATCTTAGAGTTAGACCGTGGCGAGGGTATCCCTTGGCAGGGCAATTACTCCAGCTGGCTTGAGCAAAAGGATCAACGCCTCCAGATTGAAGAGAATACCGAAAGCGCCCGCCGCCGCTCGATTGAGCGCGAATTAGAGTGGGTACGCTCCGGTGCCCGTGGCCGTCAAGCCAAGTCCAAGGCGCGTTTAAACCGCTTTGAAGAGCTGTCCTCGGTTGAGTACCAGCGTCGTAACGAAACCAACGAGCTGTACATTCCACCTGGGCCACGTTTAGGTGACTCGGTATTAGAGGTCAAGAATCTGTGCAAGGCCTATGATGACCAAGTGCTGATCGACGATCTCTCCTTCACCCTGCCTAAGGGTGCCATCGTCGGTATTATCGGCCCGAACGGTGCTGGTAAGTCGACCTTATTCCGCATGATCACCGGTATTGAGAAGCCGGATTCAGGCGAGATTAAGTTAGGCGATACCGTAGTTACCGCTTACGTCGAGCAGTTCCGCGATGATATGAAGGACGACAACACCGTCTTTGAGGAAATCGCCCACGGCCAAGACATTCTGCGCATCGGCAACTACGAGATCCCATCGCGTGCTTACATCGGTCGCTTCAACTTCAAGAGCACCGATCAGCAAAAGCGCGTGGGCGATCTCTCCGGAGGTGAGCGCGGTCGTCTGCAACTGGCCAAGCTGTTACAAGTTGGCGGCAACCTGCTGTTATTAGACGAGCCGACCAACGACTTAGACGTTGAGACCTTACGTGCGCTGGAAAACGCCTTACTCGAGTTCCCAGGCTCGGCTATGGTGATCTCGCACGATCGCTGGTTCTTAGACCGTATCGCCACCCACATCTTAGACTACGGTGATGAGGGCAAGGTCCGCTTCTTCGAGGGCAACTACACTGAGTACGAGGCCTGGAAGAAGAAGGAATTAGGCGAAGAAGCTCAACCGCACCGCATGAAGTTCAAGAAAGTCGCCAAGTAGTATCTACTTTGAACAAGTAGCCTCTACTTGCCCTTCTAACTCAAGAAAAAAGCGCCGTACGGCGCTTTTTTCTTTGGGATCTTGTGGCGCACATTTGGCACCAAGAAAATCGATTTTCTAGGAATGGCCATTACAAGCCAATCTTAACGCGTCATGGCGGTGTACTGCCCATAAAAGCATAACCTCCACCCCATGGATGCATGTGGTAAAACCGCGAAAATAAGGGGCTTTACTTAATTCGTTAGCTCTGGTGCCAAATATGCGTTGTGGGTTCTGTCTCAGGCGCCACGGGCACAGGGCCCGCTGGGTCTTAACGGCCCAAGGTCAGGTGGCGCACTAAGTAGTGCCCCGGTGGCTTTAAGGACGCCTTCTCAATGGCGTAACCGGCCTTTTGGGCGCAGCGTAAGGCCTTGATGTCATGGGTTCCGGCCACGGTCGAGAGCGCCGTGAGATTGCCAAAGTCGTAGGTGCGAATGGAGTAGCTACGCAGCGCGGTCGCGACACCCTTGCCCTGATAGGCCTCATCCACGCCCACATAGACGCTGTGCAGGATGTTATCGCTCACCTCGCTTTCGTTAATCATAAAGCACTCGTAGCCGACGACATTGCCCTCTTGATTTAAGGCTAAGGACACGAGCTGCGGGCTTCTGAAGCGATAAAGCCACACGAGCCAATTGAGCATCGGTACCTTAAACAGGCGCAGATGTAAGGCTTGGATTTCCTTTAAGTGCTTCACTTGCCCCGTGCAAAAGGTCAGCTCACCAAATTGCTCGGTGTTGTGCTTACGCACCACGCGGCGCGCGCAGAGCTGATTCATCTGCCACAGGCGCAGATGCTCTTTTAGGTGATGCAATTCCATGGCGGGCCTCCTTATCTGGGGGTTCTTTATCTATTACAACGGCAGCTCCATGCAATCCTTGCGCTCACTTTGCGCTGAGCGCTCACTCAGCCTCCCCCGAGCGGGCAAACACACCAAGGCCAGCAAGTTGAGCTTGCTGGCCTTGGTGGGCGCCCTTACCGCTGTGCGCTGATTGTGATTGCGCCAGGGCTTAGAACGGAGTAAAAAACTTGCGCAGGGACTCGATTGGGGCGTGGCCACGGCTCTCTAAGAAGTCTAAGACCTTGGTTGGGCTGGTGTTGATGATGTGATCATAGCCAATCCCCGACTCCTCCAAGACACTCTCGACCTCGCGGAAATCACCTAAGCGATAGCAGATGTGCGCGTCCGAGCCTAAGGCAATGGTATTGCCCAGCTGTTGGGCCATCTTGGCGATAACCACGCAATTAGGGTGGCTGCCCCGGCGGGTGTTGATGCCCGAGGAGCTGTTGAGCTCAATGGCGACATTGTGCTCCTTGGCGCAAGTTAAGACTTCCTGGATGTCAAAAGGATAGGCGGGATTGCCCAAGTGGGTTAAGACGTCGACCTGACCTGACTCAATCACGCGCTTTAAGATCGCGGTGTGCTCTTCCTTGGTGGTCGGAGCTAAGGACTCGTGAAAGCCCGCCAGCACGATATCCATGCGCTTTAAGTAGTGGTCATCAAGATCCACGCTGCCATCCTTGCGGATATTGCACTCGACGCCATGCAAGATCGCAATCTTATCGATGATGTGCGGAATAGTACGCAGGTTACCAAAATGCCATGGATGGCAGCCATCTTCGAGATCAGGGCCATGATCGGTAGTGGCGAACATGGCAATGCCCTTGTCATCAGCCGCCTCGACGTATTCCTTGATGGTGCTGTAGGCGTGCTGGCTGGCCAGCGTGTGGGTATGCAAATCTACGAGAAAGCGCATGATTTTGGCCTCCTTATCTCGTTTTTCTTCTTGTTATTCGATCACGGTGCGCCAGTTAGGGTCTTGATGGCAGGCAAAGCACATCTCAATCTGATCTAAGCTGCACGTCGTGGTGCGCAAATTGAGCCCGGCAATTTCGTCGCGCGCAAAGTAGCGGCGTTCGTCGGTCTCAACATTGTTCTCAAAGGAGCCTGGTCCTGGGGCGCACTCGATAAAGACCTTGAGACAGCCGCAAATGGTATCAGGATTGTTGTGACGGTTGCGATCATGCACCGCAATCAGGCGCAGCGCCACGGCCTCCATGCTCGCCTCTTCCCGCACTTCCTTTAAGGCATTCTGGACAATCGAGAGGTTCTCATCGCACCAACCGCCAGGCAGATTCCACTTACCAGTGCGCTTCTCCTTGACCATCAAGATGCGGCCCTGCTCATCGAAGATCGCGGCACGGGTATCAACCTGCGGTGTCTTGTAGCCGTCGACCAGCCACTCCTTGCGGATGACCTTTACATCTTCATCGATGTAGTAGCTGGCCATCTCGGCAGCCAGGTCGCACAGGCGCTCATAGCGCTCCTTGTCAAAGACATCCTTCACGTAAGCAAGACCATTTTGGCCGATCGCGTTGATCTCACGGGCCCAGCGGTGCATTTGCCCAGCAACGCTGAGATCTGGCTCCTTGGCGCTTACCACCGAGACCACTTCCCATGGGCTGCGTACGTAGTGGGCACAACGTAAGAATTGCTTGCCGCGATAGCCCCATAAGGCCAACGCAAAATCGACCCCCGCACTCTGGGCGGCCTGTAAGTCGGTCGCGGTATCACCGATGTAGAGCACCTCATCACGGCTTGCCCCGGTGATCTCCATATAGTGAAGTAAAGGATCAGGGAATGGCTTTGGGCGTGGGGTATCACCAGCGCAGACGCAGCGCTCGATATATGGGGCCACCGGCTCCGGCAAATAGCCGCCTAAAGGTCCACCCATATTGGCGTTGCGCGTACGCGAGGTCACTAAGGCCATGTGATAGCCCTGGTTCTTTAAGAAGGCTAAGACAGGGATAATGCCGTCAAAGACCTTGCACATAGCGCAGCGCGCGCGTACTAAGCCTTCCCACTCGTCCATGACTGAAGCCATCTTGTCCTCAGGCACGCCCAGCTCACGCAGCGCTTCCTTGCCCGGTAAGCCGAAGATATAGGATAAGTTCTCGATAGTATAGTTATGCCCTGGCTGATAACGATCGAGCAGCTCAATGATGCTGACGATATTGGCCATGTAGGTATCGATCAAAGTACCGTCGATATCCCAGAGAAGATGTTTGTATTTGCTCATACGCTCACCTAAAGAAAGCTCCCTAACGCGCGCCCAAGGCACAGTCTTTGGTGATTATAGCGCCCCCTTTAGAGCCCCCAAGATCCCTTGCTGGAAATATTAGCGCCGCCCGCGCCAGCTCACACTTTGCGCGCCCTAGGGCGCCCGTCTCTCCTGCTGAGCTCGAGCGCGCTCACGCAGGGACGCCCTCACCCTAGAGCGCTCACGCAGGGACGCCCTCACGCAGGGACGCCCTCACCTTGGAGCGCTCACGCAGGGACGCCCTCACCCTGGAGCGCTCACGCAGGGACGCCCTCTCGCCGGGACGCCCTCACCCTGGAGCGATCTTAGGGCGGAGCGCCCTTGCGGCAAGCTTGAGGAGAGATCCTTGGGTCTAGTCTTGGGGCGGGGCCTCAAAGTTCAGCACCGTGACCGTATCGGTGTTCACGCTAAAGCGCACATTGACGCCTAGGATGAGCGCCGCATAGTCCTTGCCATCTGCTTCCTTTTGCTTATAAGCAGGACGCGGGTCTTGCGCCAAGATGCTCTCGAGCAGGGCGCGCTGTTCGTTCAGGTGAACCCAGGTGGGCTCAGCTAATTGCTCCTGCGCCTTGGGACTGAAGACCACCTGCTTTTGAACCGGAGGCTGCTGGGCAAAGCCGCCTTGGGCCTCAGGGATAGCATCGACAAAGG
Organism: uncultured Anaerobiospirillum sp.; assembly: GCA_944390115.1. GTDB lineage: Bacteria > Pseudomonadota > Gammaproteobacteria > Enterobacterales > Succinivibrionaceae > Anaerobiospirillum. Next base: position 45,144 of record CALXOW010000009.1, on the reverse strand, counting down.
GGATGTACGGCTTGATGTCGATAATCGGGGTGTTATCGACCATATCCGCGCCTTCGACGTGCAGCACAATGCGCCCGTTTCTGTTTTCAATCTGGTTGAGCTTGAGCACCGAAAGCCCTAAGCGATTAGGGCGGTTGGGGCTGCGACAGGCAAAGACTCCCACGCGCTGATTGCCCCCCAGGCGCGGTGGCCGCACCATAGGGCGAAAAGTGTCCTGCTCAGGCTCTTGGTCGAAGACAAAGATGACGTGGAGGTGGGAAAAACCCTCAAGCCCGACCACCGCCTGCGGATCGCAATACGGCTTAAAGAGCTCGATTTCACAGGCCGCAGGCGCCAGGCCCGGCTGGCGGGGCACCGCAAACTTCTGGCCATAGGGTGTGCGAATCCGCCCAATGGGCTTGAGGACAAATTCGCTCACGCTACTTGTCCTGCGCTACCTGGAAGGCCTCGCCATAGCAGGTGACTGAAACCACGCAGGCGGCAGTCTTCTCTAAGCGGATGCACTTGCCAAAGACGATGCCGTTGGCGCCTAAGTCGGCCGCCTTGAGCTTGGCATCAGTGCGCGCTTCACTTTCACGGGCGATGAAGTCATCCTCGGTCTCTTGGCACGCCAGGCCCGTGACCAAGCCTAAGGACTTAAAGCGGTGCTGCAAGATGCTTTCGTTGGTGTAAACCTCAACGCTCGATGGCTTGAAGTACTCGGTAAAGTTGTCAGGATCGAGATTGGTCTCAAAGGCCACATCTTGGCAGCCGCCCAAGAGCACAGCCAACAAGGCCGCGCTCACCATCCCCTTGCATAAAGTCATGATCAATTTCTCCAGAAACATTAGGGTCAAATTTTACCCAAAAACAGGGCGTGCGTACTGATCTGAGGGCTGTTTCCGAAATGTGGGGTGCTAAGACGAGGTTTTTGGCCCCGAGGCCGCGAGCTTGGGCCTCTGATCTTTTTCTTGAAAATGAGAAATAGGGCACATTTCTTACAGTGGCCCCACTGATCTTCGGTGGTGATTGTTAAAAGTGCGTCTTGTATCAAAATCGGCTCAGGTCATTTTGCGTATCCTAGCCTTTGATCGCCGCGCGCGGTCATATGATCGCCGCGCGCGATCACAGGGCACCCGCTCCAAGCTTCACGCCCACGCTCTTACATGTGAGCGCTCACAGGGCTGAAATTACACTCAAAGGGCAATTGGCTGCCCTTACTTGGAGGGCGTGTATGGACATCCTGAGCTGAGAAGAGGTACATCGTTATGTCAGGTGTAATGGCTATGATCCTCGCTGGTGGCGAGGGCACGCGATTAATGCCACTGACCAAATCCCGTTCCAAACCATCGGTGCCATTTGGCGGTAGCTATCGTTTAATCGATTTCGTACTTAATAACTTTGTCAACTCAGGCATCTTACGTCTGTTCGTGATTACCCAATACAAGTCCCAGTCGCTGTATATGCACTTAAAGAACGGCTGGACGGTTTCGGGCATTCCAGGCTGCTTCATTGACCCAATCCCAGCTCAGATGCGTACCGGCAAAGACTGGTATCGCGGCACCGCTGACGCCATTTACCAAAACCTGACCTTCATCGAAGATCAATACCCAGATGATGTCTGCGTCTTCGGCTCGGATCACATCTACAAGATGGATATCCGCCAGATGCTCCACTATCACAATGCCAATAAGGCCGGCCTCACCGTCGCCGCTATCCGCCTGCCATCGCACTTATGCGCTAAGGCCTTCGGCGTAATCGAGGTCGACCAATCTGGCCGCATGATCGGCTTTGAAGAGAAGCCAGAGCATCCAAAGGAGATCCCAGGCGATCCAGGCTACTCCTTAGTCTCTATGGGTAACTACATCTTCAAGGCTGATGTCTTAAGCCACGAGCTGCGCCTTGATGCTGAGGACGACAATTCCTCGCACGACTTCGGTAAGGACATCATCCCTAAGCTCTTCCCACGCGGCAACGTCTACGTCTATGACCTCTCCAACAACGTCATCGAGGGTGAGCCAAACGAAGTTTACTGGCGTGATGTTGGTAGCATCGACGCTTACTGGGATGCCCACATGGATCTGTTAAAGGAGGATGCTCCATTCTCCTTGATGAACGTCAAGTGGGCCCTGCACACCTTCTACCCACCTCTTCCACCTGCTCACTTCTCCGACACCAAGGACAACAAGTCGATCGTTTCGCAGTCGATGATCTCCGCTGGCTGCAACATCGAGGGTGCCACCATTCAAAAGAGCGTCTTGGGCTTCCGCTGCGAGGCTGATGACGGCGCCTTAGTTGAGGAGTCGGTCTTAATCGGTGACGTTAAGATTGGTGCCGGCTGCAAGATCCGCCGTGCCATCATCGACCGTGACACGGTCTTAGCCCCAGGCTTCACCTTAGGCTATGACCACGAGGCCGATATGAAGCTGGTCAACCCAGATGACAAGAGCGGCCCACAAATCTCCAAGGGCGGCATCATTGTTATCCCTAAGGGCATGCGCTTAGGCTTCTAAGCTCAGGCTGCTAGCTGAGCTTCTAGCTTGGGTCTAAAGCGCCCCGATGGGGCACTAACTCAGCAAAATGTGAGGCAGGGCATGCTTTGTGCCCTTGCCTCACTTAAGGTTTTCCATTGGGGGCTAAATTTCGGTACTCTAAGCAATAGCGCGTGTGATTTGGTTTGCCCTTAGTTGGTAGTTGGTAGGTTAAACCAACTTGCATGCGTGGTACCCCTAACCGCGTGGTTTGGAGCACACGCTTTCCGAGCACGTGGTACTTTAGCCCAGCGGGCCCGTGCCCGCGCACTATAAGTTTTCTTCTGACTTGCCAAGCGGCGTTACCGCGCTGCTTTATGGGGTTCCATCCTACTGTTTGGTGGACCTCCATGCTACTTCGGAACGCTGGGGCGTCCGGACTGGGGCTAGTCAGTCAGCCCTTGAGCCTATAGACAAAGGCTTGAGCGCGTTAGCAGAAGGTGAACTTTTTTGAACATCATATTTATCTCGTCCGAGGTTGCAGACATCATCAAGACCGGTGGTTTGTCTGACGTGGCCAAGGCTCTGCCAGCTCAACTTAAGGCTAATGGTCATAATGTCCGTGTGATCATGCCTTGCTATAGCATCATCAAGGGAGTTGAAAACTTCCCTGTCATTGGCCATTCCAGCCTCAATCCTGGCACCGATCGCCAAATCGACTACACTATCCGTAGCACCAAGATCGCCAACGACTTAGAGGTCTGGCTCTTAGAGTGCCCACGCTACTACAATCGCACCTCGATTTACGGCGATAACAACCAAGCTTATTGGGATAACGGCGAGCGCTATGGCTTCTTAGCCGCTGCTGCCTTAGATTGCTGCAAGGCGTTAAACTTCTGCCCAGACATCGTCCACTGCAATGACTGGCATGCCGGTTTAACCCCAATGATCCTGCGTATCAAGTACGGTGGGGATAAGTTCTTTGATAAGACCCGCTCGATCATCACCGTGCACAACGGCGCCTTCCAAGGCGTCTTTGACCGCAGCCAGATTTATATGATCCCTGAGATCTGCCAAGTCTATAACGACATGATCTCCCAGGGCACCTATATCAACTTCTTAAAGTGCGGCGTCTTCTACGCCGACAAGATCACGGCCGTATCCCCAGGCTACGCCAATGAGCTTACCACCTACTTAGGTGGCCACGGCATGACGGTTAACTTCCAAAACCGCGCCGCTGACTTAGTGGGTATCATCAACGGCTGCGATTACACCGACTGGGATCCAGCTACCGATAAGCACCTTAAGATCCAGTACGACATCAATACCTTAGAGGAAAAGATCTTAGGCAAGTACCTCTTGCAAAAGGATCTGGGCCTGCCTATGTGCGATGACCCAATCTACGGTATGGTCGCCCGCTTAACCGATCAAAAGGGTGTCGGCATCTTAATCCCAATCTTAGAACAATTCTTACGCCACCGCGTCCAGATTATCGTTGAGGGCACGGGCGATCCAAATCTCGAGAAGCAAATGCACGAGATTGCCGCCCGCCACCCAGACAAGATGATCTTCCGCTCGGTCTATGACAATGCCCTGGCCCACCAGATCGAAGCTGCCTCGGACTTCTTCTTGATGCCATCGATCTTCGAGCCATGCGGCTTAAATCAGATGTACTCGCTGGCTTACGGCACCCTGCCAATCGTCCGTGGCGTCGGTGGCTTACGTGATACCGTCACCAACTACGACGACAACCACGAGATGGGCAACGGCTTTATCTTCTGGGATCCAAATCCTGAAGAGCTGTTAAGCTGCCTGCGTCGTACCTTGATCTTCTACCTCGAGGATCCAGTTGAGATGCAGCGTATCCGCCAGAACGCCATGCGCGTCCGCTTCAATTGGGATGAGTCGTGCAAGAAGTACGAAGATCTCTACAAGGAAGCCTTGGCTAAGCCAAAGTGGTGGTAAAATCACCCACCCTATTTTCTTAACTGAGCGGGCCTCGGCCCGCTCTCCACAAGGGAGCCGCTGCCACAGCGCTCCCTTGTGTGTTTTTGAGGCCACTATGCACATTCACGAACTTACCGAACGCGAACCTCTGACCTCTGAGCTCCTGGAGCTGTGGGAGCGCTCGGTACGCGCCTCCCACCACTTCCTGTCTGACGCCGAGATCACTGCCATCAAGGAATACGTCCCGCAGGCCTTATTAGGCGTACCGCACCTCATCGTCGCCCAAGATGACCAAGGCAAGGCCTTAGGCTTTTTGGGTATTGCCGAAAAGCATTTAGAGATGCTCTTTTTAGAGCCAAGTGCCCGTGGTCAGGGCTTGGGCCGTGCCTTAATGCAGTATGGCATCGAGCACTACGACGTCACCACCACCACGGTCAACGAGCAAAACCCAGAGGCCTGTGGCTTCTACGACCACATGGGCTTTAAGGTGGAGTCGCGCAGCGAACTCGACGAGCAAGGCCAGCCTTATCCAGTGCTCCACCTGCGCCGCGCCTAAGGCGGCCCTAGGCGCCGTACCGCAGGGCCCTGCCTAAGTCGGGGCCCAGGCCTAAGCACGGGGCCCAGGCCTAAGCACAGGGCCTAGGCCTAAACGCGGGGCTTAGCTCTGTGCCCGCTAACGCTCTCTTTTAGTGCACTCATCTGCCGGGCTCAATCCGCGCAAATTAGGCTCTAGATGTAGCTAGAATGGCAGATTTTTGTGAGCTGGCGTGCATTTACTGGGGCGCAAATGCAGCCTGCCTAGATTTAGTCTATAATGAAACCGTTTGAGCATTATATAGTATCTAGCAGGCTCTCTTGCGTGACAAGAGGGCCTGTATCCCCGTGCCCGTAGCACTGCGCCCCGCCCCGCGCACACTCAGGTTCTAAGCCCCAAGCACTGAGCACCCCACCTTTTTTTCCTATATCTAGCGCAACATCTAGCTTTCTTTTTTCTTGCTCCCTATCGCTGCCAGAAAAAAGCCCCGCCGTCGTGAGACTTTGGGGCTCGTTGCTTTGCGGCCTAATTGGGCCTGAGGCCGTGAGGCCTAATTACTTCGAGAAGGCGGCGATCGCATCCTCGATGCGCTTGAAGCAGCGTTCGCGGCCGACTAAGACCATGGTGTCACCGATACCTGGGGAGGTTGGGGTACCAGTCATGGCAAGACGCAGCGGCTGGCCGACCTTACCCATACCGACCTCATGCTTTTGCGCCACGCCCTCTAAGGCCTGATCGATGGCAGCAGCATCCCAATTTGGCAGCTCTTGTAAGACCGATAAGCTGTCCTTGAGGATGTCAACCGAGCCTTCCTTGATCCACTTCTTCACGCCAGCGGCATCGTAGCTAGTGATATCCTCAAAGTAGCAACGAACCTTCTCGGCCATTTCCTTTAAGGTGTGGGTGCGCTCGCAGTAGTTTTGCACGACCAGCTCTAAATCTGGGCCTTGAACCTGATCGGTGTCGATGCCGATACGGGCTAAGTGCCACTTGAGCTCAGCGGCGACTTCGGCGCGTGGCAGCGTCTTCATATAGTGGGCATTGAGCCACTCAAGCTTCTTGGTGTTAAAGCTCGAAGCGGACTTGTTGATCTGCTCTGGAGTAAAGAGCTCGATCATCTCAGGCACCGAGAAGATCTCTTGGTCACCGTGGCTCCAGCCTAAGCGGACTAAGTAGTTGAGCAGCGCCTCTGGCAGATAGCCGTCCTCGCGATACTGCATCACCGAAACGGCGCCGTGACGCTTGGAGAGCTTGTTGCCGTCATCGCCTAAGATCATGGCGACGTGACCAAAGGTTGGCTCCTTGGCCCCTAAGGCGCGGTAGAGGTTGATCTGACGTGGGGTATTGTTGACGTGATCGTCACCACGGATAACGTGGGTGATGCCCATATCGTAGTCGTCAACGACCACGCAGAAGTTGTAGGTTGGGGTGCCATCGGAGCGCTGAATGATGAAGTCATCGAGCTCGCTGTTTTGGAACTCTAAGTGGCCCTTGACCATATCATCAAAGGCAACCACGCCGCTATCTGGATTGCGGAAGCGGACAACGTAAGGCTCATCTGGGCTGTGCTCGGAGTGATCGTCGCGGCAGTGGCCGTCATAGCGTGGCTTTAAGCCCTGAGCCATCTGGTCGGCGCGCATTTGCTCTAAGCGTTCCTTGGAGCAGTAGCACTTATAAGCCTTGCCTTCCTTGATCAGCTGGTCGATCACTTCCTTGTAGCGGTCAAAGCGCTTGGTCTGGTAGTAAGGACCCTCATCCCAGTTTAAATTCAGCCATTGCATCGACTCTAAGATGGCGTCGATAGCAGGTTGCGTTGAGCGCTCGCGATCGGTGTCTTCAATACGTAAGACGAAAGTGCCGTTGCAGTGGCGGGCATAGAGCCACGAGAACAGAGCGGTACGGGCACCGCCGACGTGTAAGTAACCGGTAGGCGATGGCGCAAAACGGGTCTTAACTTTTTCCATGGTAATAAAGGAGTCCTATAACGCAAGGTGCCGAGTAGGAAGTGCCAGCACCCAAGAACAAAGCCACACCATAATGGAGTGCAGCCTAAAAATTTGCCCAATTTTAGCACTTTGTGCCTGACTTTGCGCCCGCCGCTGCGCCGTCCATACCTGATCTTGGCACCCCTCAGCCTTGCCTCTTAACGGCGCCCGCCCCGAAGCTGGTGCGCTCAGCCCAGCGCGCCACCATAACCCAGATTGAGTCACCACAGGGCGCAAGGAAGCCAGCACTCAGCCTCAAGGGTGGGAGGGTGGGCCACTCTGTACGAGGGCATTCACACTGACAAATTACGAAGTAACCACCAAGCTGGGCCCGTTCTGCAGCGCCGCATGATGCTAAGCACCACGGTCTGCCCCAGCGCTTGGAGCCGGGTCCTGTAGTGGCCTTAAAGACTGCGAACGGGCAGCCCAGCGCGAGCGGTCGCTCAGCGCGCCGTGCCAGCCCAGATTGAGTCACCTAGGGCGCCGGGAAGCCAGCACCCAGCCTCATGGGTGGGTGGGCGGGCCACTGCGTGCGTGGGCAGGCACACAGGAAAATCATGAAGCAGCCACCAAGTTTGCCGTGACGCTGCGGCGCGGGCCTGAGGCGCGCCGAGGCCTGGCCGTCATTTTTGGGGCAAGGATTTCGGCAAAAGTGATCCTAGGTCAAGCTTTGGCATTTTGGCCATCAGGTCTTGCGCACGGCTTACATTTTTTCAGTTAAGATTAGGAGGTTGACCTTGTGCCGTCTCAAAGGACACCGAAAATTGAGCGACCTTAAAGCAAATCAAAACCCAGCCGCCGCGACCTCCCAGCCGGTCGACACCCCGCAAGAAGCTGTGGTAGCCCAGACCTTGCAGCAAGCCGAAACTGCCGCCCAAGTCGCCGCCGCTGCGGCCCAACAAGCAGCTGCCGCCGCTGCCGATGTCGCAGCCTTAGCCTCCGCTTTAACCAATAACGATGGCCCTGAGATCAAGCCCGCTCCCGAGCCTCCGCACGAGCCGCCCGCCAGTGCCTTTGCCATCTCAGGTCTCAGCTACAACTCGAGCGATGCTAAGGTCGAGCAAGAACTCGATCACGGCAAACTCGATCCCACTGCTAATGCTGCTAAGAAAGAAGATTCAACTGCCGCTGACAGCGCTTTTACTCTAGCCTCTGAAGAGAGCAGTGGCACGCTCGACAGCGAGCTTGGTGACAACCACTTGCTACTGCGTGGCAATCCGGCAAGCCGTGGTATCGCCATGGGTCGCATCTCGTTCTTGCAGCGCAGTGCGCCTCCTTCGGCTAAGCAAAGCGTCGAGGATGTCGAAGCGGAAGTGGCACGCTTTGAGAACGCCCGCTCGATTGCGATCGCCCAGTTAGGCTCGCTCTATGACGCTACGGTCGAGAAGCTCGGTGAGCAAAACGCGGTCGTGTTCCAAATTCACCAAATGATGCTCGATGACCCAGACTACGTTGAGGCCATTGAGAGCACGATCCGCGAGGAAAAGACCAACGCCGAGTACGCGATCGACGTCACCGGTGCCCGCTTTGCTGATATGTTCAGCAAGATGGACAACGATTACATGCAAGGTCGTGCCTCCGATGTGATCGATGTTTCGCGCCGCTTATGCGATATCTTAAGTAACGGTACCCGCCTCAAGGGCCCTTATCCGCTCAACTCCAATGAGCCGATTATCCTCGCCACCGATGACTTAGCGCCATCGGAGACGGTGCAGCTCGACCAAGACCTGGTGCGCGCTATCCTCACCTCTGAGGGCTCCTCGCGCTCGCACACCGTAATCTTCGCCCGCACCTTGGGCCTGCCTGCGGTCATCAATATCGGTCAAGCCTTAAGCCCAGAGCTTGAGGGCAAGATGGCAATCGTCGATGGCGGTGCCGGTATCGTCATCATCGACCCAGATGAGCACACCATTGCCACCTACACCGAGCGCAAGCGCACCGAAGATGCCTTACGCGCGCGCTTAGAGCAATTTAGAGGTAAGGAAACCCTCACCCTGTCGGGGCGCAAGATCAACCTGTACGCCAATATCGGTGCGGTTTCCGACCTCGACTTGGTCAAGTCCTCAGATGCTGAGGGTATTGGCCTGTTCCGCTCGGAGTACATCTACCTCTCCTCGCAAGACTTCCCAACGGAAGAGACGCAGTTTGAGATCTACAAGGAAACCTTGCAGGGCATGGAAGGTAAGAAAGTCGTCATCCGCACCTTAGATATCGGCGCGGACAAGACGGCCGACTACTTCATGTTAAAGCCCGAGGAGAATCCGGCGATGGGCATGCGCGCTATTCGCATTTGCCTCTCGCGCCCACATATCTTTAAGACCCAGCTTCGTGCCCTGTTCCGTGCCTCGGTTTACGGCACCTTAGCCATCATGTTCCCGATGATTTCCTCGGTCGAGGAGGTCAAGGAATGCCGCCGCATCTGCGAAGAGGTCAAAGCTGAGCTCAAAGCTGAAGGCAAGCCATACTCCGATAAGGTTGAGCTGGGTATCATGATTGAGACCCCTGCCTCGGCCATTATTTCGGACTTATTAGCCGAGCACGTTGATTTCTTTAGTATCGGCACCAACGACCTGACCCAGTTCACCTTGGCGGTCGACCGCCAAAACGCGGAAGTGGGTCGTTTCTTAAATCCATACCATCGCGCGGTCATCCGCCTCATTGAGATGACAGTGAAGAATGCCCACGAGCACGGCATTTGGGTCGGTGTCTGCGGCGAGTTAGCCGCCGACGAGGGCTTTACCCAAGAGCTGATTCGCATCGGGGTCGATGAGATCTCCGTGGTCCCATCCTCGATCTTGATGCTGCGCGCCCGCATCTCCACCTTGGGCTAAGCACTAAGCGCCTACCACAGCGCCCAACCTGACAGGCCGACCTAAGTGCGTCTGAGCGCCTGCCAGGTTCTGACGGGCTCCCCTTAACCGGGCAGGCCCCGCCCGCATGGGGCGGGCAAGCGTATAAAGCCGCACTCGGCCTAAGCTATGCTGTGAGTGCCAGGTGTGTTAGTCTATAGGGTGGACTTTGTTCCAGGATTTTCCTCTAAGCCTCAAAGGACAAGATATGGCTAAATGTGTTGTCATTGCAGATGAGATTACCGGAGCCAGCGCGGTTGGTTCGTTACTACAAAAAAACCGCTCCAGCGTATGCTCCCTGGTGAGCTCGCGCGGAATCAAAGACCCAGCCATTAAGGACTTTGATTGCTTGGTTTACTCCACCAACAGCCGCTACTTGATGGCCAATCAAAGCTATCAAATGGTCTTCTACGCCGGTAAGCTCTTAAAGTCCAATGACGTTAAGCTCTACGCTAAGCGCATTGACCCGTCGATGCGCGGCAATACCTGCACCGAGACCCAGGCTTTCTTGGACGCCTTAGGCGACCCGGATCGCGTCGCGATTGTGGTCCCAGCCTTCCCAGCCTTAAAGCGCTCCAATGTCGGCGGCTATATTCTGATCGACGGCAAGCCGATCCAAAAGTCCTTAGTGGGCTTAGACGATCTGCGCCCAGCCGCGAGCGGCCGTGTGGCCGACCTCTTCACCGAGAAGTTTAACTACCGCACCGAGCCGGTCTATCTTAAGGACTTATTCCACGGTAGCGACTATCTGGCCCACAAGATCAAGGCCTTAGCTGAGAACGGTACCCGTGCCATTGTCTTTGACTGCACCTCGCAGCAAGACATCAACACCATCGCCGATGCGGTCTTAAAGTCGGGCATCAAGTTCTTAGCAGTCGACCCAGGTCCATTCACCGCCACCATGGCGCGCAAGGTGATGCGCGCTGAGAGCGCCACCAGTGCCGCTCTCTCCAACCAAAAGATCTTTGGTCTGGTCGGTGGCTCCAACCCATTGGTCGCCGCCCAGGTTGAGATGCTGCGCCTTGAGGACAACGTGCTCTTTGTCCCGGTCAAGAACATCGACCTCATTGGCAATGAGCAAAAGCGCGCGGCAGAAATCGAGCGCGTGGTCAGCAATGTGGTCGCCCGTGCCAACGGCTATACCACGGTGATCGTGGTGTCCGACCACTTAGGTGCCAACGCCCAGATCTTGATGCAATTTGACCAAAAGCTCGAGGAGACCAATCGCAGCCGCGTCGAGGCAATGGACATCATCTCCACCGCCTATGGCCAAATCACGCACCAAGTACTGGAGCGCTGCCCTGATTTCAAGGCCATCTACTCCACCGGTGCCGAGTACACCCTCGCCATCTGCCGTGAGCTCAAGTCCTTAGGCCTCAACCTGCAAGGCCAAGTGTTGCCACTCTCGGCCTACGGTGAGCTCATTGGTGGTCCGTACGATAAGCTCAAGTACGTCACCTCGGCCTCGTCGGCAACCGACCCGAACACCCTGGTGGAGAGCATCCAGTACTTAAAGCGCAAGCTGGCCCTCTAAGCGCCCGCAGCACGCCCCAAGCGGCGCGACCGCTACGCAGCCGCAGCCGCCTGCGCCCGCGCCTTGGCATAGGCCGGTTGCAGGTGGGGCGCTGGCGCCGTGACTTAAGGAATGGCGCTGAGCGCTGCACTGGGGCGACGCGAAGCCGCGCCGGGCTTGCTTTTTGCCCGGCTTTGCATATAATGAGCACCGTTGCGACCTTAGTTTAATGGTAGAACAAAAGCTTCCCAAGCTTTTGGCGCGGGTTCGATTCCCGTAGGTCGCTCCAACCTCTCTCTCTTTTTCCCCTTTCCCAACTTTGCAAACACAGCTCAACTGTTAGCGCCTGCAGCAAAATTAAACATAATTATCTGTTTTAGGGAAAGAAAGCTTTGTCCTCATCACGAGCAGCTGATGCCGTCATCAAACTGCTCGCCAGATCAGGATTGGTCGCTAATCGCGCTCCGGGTCAACCAAGGAAAGCATCATACGGTAGCCTAAGGCCTTGATATAGCGCTTTAAGATGGTGCCGCGTGGCGCAATTCCTCGGCTCAGGCGGCTTTCCAGGCGCACAATCTTAGCCTTAGGAACTCCCATTCTCCGAGCCATGTCTTGCTGCGTTAGACCTTGCTTGACGCGTGTTGCCAGCACCGTATCAAGGCCTAGGACTTGGGCGCGCTGCTCTGTACGCTGCCGGGACTTAGGCCCTACTTGAGCAGATTGGCTGTCCTCTTGATGTAACGCCGACGTCTCATAAACCAGCCTGATATCAGGTTCAGTGCCATGCCTAACTGCTTGCGCTTTGACCAGTGAGACTTGCAAGTCTCGGCCTAATGCGGCGCTGTAGCGTCTGAGCAAGGATTCCATGGGCAGATCGCCCCACATGATTCTATCTTCGATGCGTTCAACTTTATCTGGAGGCAAGCCCAATTGAGCTGGGAAGTCATCATAGGAGATACCGGCCGCAGCCTTAGCTGCATCAATTTGGTCGCTGATCGCATGCTCGACCTTGGCATCGGCATAGGCCGCGCGGAAGCTGGGATGCTCCATCAGCTCCAAATAAATATCATCCAAATTCTTAGACGCCGGCATTTCTAACCACCTTTTCTACCACAAGGACGAAGTGTTAAGAAGCAGTTTAGCCTACTCCGGCCCGGAAGGGCGAACTAAGTCGAGCGCGCGTTAAGCGCAACGCGCCCCGGAGCTGGGGGCTCTGGGGCGCGTTGGCAAAGCGGAGCTTTTTGTTGTTTTTTTTTTAGATCAGCTCGGCCGTGGTCTTGAGGAAGCCGTTTTGGATGACGTAGCGGATCTTGAAGTCGTCGTTGAAGACGATGAGGTCGGCACGATAGCCCGAGTCGATGTAGCCGGACTCATGGTCGATACCCATGACGCGGGCTGGGACCGCCGAGGCGGCACGCAGCGCGTCTTCAAGTGGGATACCGCAGGTCTTAACTAGGAACTTGACGCCGTCCATCATGCAGATATTGGTGCCCACTAAGGAGCCCTTGGCGTCGATCAGGCCGCGCTTGGAGTCGTTGAAGACTTCGGTACCGGCGATGGTGAAGCTGCTCATCATCTCAGGAGAGCCTGCGACCGCCTGCGAGTCCGAGACGATGTACATGCGATCCTTTAACATCGCGTGGATGATGCGCACAATCGCTGGGTGCACGTGACGGCCATCGGCAATGACACCGGCCGTTACCGTCTGAGCGTTTAAGACCGCACCGATAATGCCTGGCTCACGGCCGTTTAATGGACGCATCGCGTTGAACAGGTGGGTGACATTGGTGACGCCCATCTTGAAGGCGTCGACCGTGTCGTTGAAGGAAGCGTTGGTGTGGCCTAAGGAGAGCTTAAGGCCCATACCTAAGAGCTCAACCAAGAACTTACCGCGCACCACCTCTGGGGCAATGGTCATATAGGCGATGTTATCTAAGTTCTCACGCAGATAGGTGATATCCGAGCTACTGATGCCACGGATATAGCCACTGCCGTGGAAGCCCTTGCGCTCAGGGTTGATGAATGGACCTTCTAAGTGCAGGCCTGGGCAGACGCCAGGGTGCTTGTCCATGAACTTGCGCACCGTGCTCAAAGCGCGGGTCATGTTCTCACGTGGGCCTGACACCAAGGTCGGCACAAAGGTTAAGGTGCCATGCAGCGCCTGCCAGCGGCGCATGCGCTCTAAGCCATCTAAGCTTAAATCGGAGGCAAAGGTAACGCCCGCGCAGCCATTGACCAAGAGGTCAATAAAGCCTGGGGCGATATGCATGCCGTTAAGGTCGATTTCTTCGGAGGCACCATCCTCTAACAGCACCGGATCCAAAGGAATGATGCGGTGGTTTTGCACCGCTAAGCTGTCAGCGCCCTCAAGCACACCTTTAGCCAGGTGTAACTTGGCATTACGTAAGATGGTTGCTCCCATTTTGAACCTTCCAAAGTCTAAAGCCAGAGGCGCTGCCCACTATCGTGGGACTAAACCTGAACGCATGGGTACTGACTTGGGACTGAGCGCAGCGGCCCTGGCCTTAGCCCTGAGCCAAAGCTTAGAGCCTTGGTCTTGCACTGGGCCTTAGGCCTTATCAGCGCTAGGCTCGGTGCTTGGTGCAGCACTCGCAGCCCGTGCGGCCTTCTTGGCGCGCTTAGCGGCAAAGTCAGGCTTACCCTTATTCTTCTTGTCACGCAAGCGCACTTTCTTATGAGGCTTAGCACTATCCTTGGGGTTCTTAGGGCCCTTCTTGGCAAAGCCACCACCCACCTTGGCGCGGCTTGGCTTTGCTTCGCTCTTGCTCGACGTACCAATGCGCTCAAAGCTCTCGCACACATCCTTGATGGCACGACGCTCGATCGGGCGCTGCGTGTAGCGCTCAATGCGCTCTAAGGTCGCAATTTCATCGGCCTTAACCAAGCTGATGACTACGCCCTTTTGCCCGGCACGCGCGGTACGACCAGCACGATGGACGTAAATCTCGGCCTGACTTGGCAAATCGTAGTTGTAGACATAGGCTACATCATCGATATCAAGTCCACGCGCCGCCACGTCCGTAGCGATTAATAAGGGCACACTCCCGTCACTAAAGCGACGTAGCGCTGCCTTGCGTTCTTGCTGTGAACTATCGCCCATCAGGCTTGCAAAGCTCATGCCTTGCCTTTTGAGCACAGCGCACAGGCGCGCCAGATTATCCTTGGTGCGCACAAAGACGATCGCCTTGCCCTGCATCGTCTTCATCAGGTGCAAGAGAATCTTCACCTTCTGGGCATCGTGCGCCGCGTAATAGGCGCGTGCGCTTAGAGTCTCAGGCAGCTGCGGTAAGGTGCTGCTGGTGCCTTCATTCTCGCCCTCCGCACCCTCAGCGCTAAAGGAGGTGGCACGGACCTCAACTGGGTTGTTGAGCACGTTGCGCGCAAAGTCGCGTACCCCAAAGCCCTCTAAGGTCGCCGAGAAGAGCATCGTCTGGTAGCGGGAGTCGAGCTTGCGCGTGATCGCCGCGATGTCATCACGAAAGCCCAGATCGAGCATGCGATCGGCCTCGTCGATGACCAAGAGCTCCACCGTCTTTGGGTCGAGCCAGCCCTTTTGTAAAAACTCTTGCAGGCGGCCTGGAGTTGCGGTCACGATGGTGGCCAGGCTCTCGCGCTGCTCCTTGCGATCGGCGCCGCCGACCACACTCGAGCAGGTAATGGCCTCCTTGAGCTCGCCATCCCCAGCCTCCAGCGACTCTTGCTGCAACTTTAACAGGTCTAAGGCATCGTTTTTGACCTGCTCGGCCAGCTCGCGCGTTGGCTCTAAGATAATGCACTGCACGCCCTTACGTGGTCTTTGGGCTAAACGGGCAATGATCGGCAGCAAGAAGGCCGCACTCTTACCAGTACCGGTGGGAGCACTACCTAAGATATCGGCGCCTTGTAAGGCTTGCGGTAAGACCAAGCTTTGAATGGCGGTTGGGGCTTCCCAGCCCAAATCGACCATGGCCTCTAAGAGAAAGCCCTGTAAGGCAAAATCTTCAAATAACACTGCTGCTTTTCACCCCTAAAAAATCTGTTTCGTTTTCTGTTCTGGTCTGCTTAGACGCCTTCGCGGCCGGCGCGCCCGGCGTGGCACTTGATGATGGTCTCAACCATCTTGCGGCGGCGCTCGCTATTAGGCTCGGCGGTCTGATGGAGCCAGCGGAACAGCTCCAAATCGGAGGCGTCCAGTAAATCCATATAGTCGGCTAAGACCTCCTCGCCCATCTGAGGCAGGTCATGCTCGACAAAAGGCAGGAGCATCAAATCCAGCTCACGCATGCCCCGGCGCGACTGCCACTTAATCTTACCCCAGTTAACTTCGCTCATTGGGACCTCCCTTAGCGCCTTAAAGTTTTGTTTTGGTTTTTGCGCTGTCATTGTAGCGCAGAACAAGGGGCGGCCTGAGCCACCCCAGAGTTGTGCTACTCGACCGTGACCGACTTGGCCAGGTTGCGCGGCTGATCGACGTCGGTGCCGTTGATCACCGCCACATGGTAGGCCAAGAGCTGGAGCGGAATGGTAAAGGCAATCGGCGCGATAAATGGGCTGATCGTGCCTAAGTCAAACATCGTGGCCTCGTCTGAGTGCCCAAAGTTTTTGCCCGAGAAGATGTAGAGCTTGCCGCCACGGGCCTTGACCTCTTCGATATTGGAGATGAGCTTAGGCAGCCAGATATTATCTGGGGCCACCACAATCACCGGCATCTTGCTGTCGATCAAGGCAATTGGGCCATGCTTGAGCTCGCCTGAGGCATAGCCCTCAGCGTGGATATAGCTGATTTCCTTGAGCTTTAAGGCCCCCTCTAAGGCAATCGGGTACATCGGACCCCGCCCTAAGAATAAGGTGTGCTCCTTGCCCACAAAATCCAAGGACAGCTGTTCAAGCTTAGCGTCGAGCTTGAGCACGGATTGCACCACCGCTGGGCTCTGATGCAAGGCGTTGATCAGGCTGGCGCCGGTATTGGCATCGATCTCGCCGCGTCCGCGCCCTAAGGCGATCGTAAGGAGCATCAAGGCTAAGAGCTGGGTGGTAAAGGCCTTGGTCGAAGCCACACCGATCTCACGGCCCGCACGGGTTAAGAACACGTACTGGGACATACGCACCAAGCTCGAGTTATCGACATTGCAGATGGCCAGGGTCTGGCTATAACCTTGGGATTGCGCCAGCTCCAAGGCCGCAATGGTATCGGCGGTCTCACCTGATTGCGACAAGGTCACAAAGAGGCTCTTTGGCGGCACGATGGTACGCTTGTAGCGATACTCCGAGGCAATGGTGACGTTGGTGCTGACGCCCGCATGCTCTTCTAGCAGGTACTTGCCCACTAAGGCAGCGTGATACGAGGTACCGCAGGCCACCATCTCAATATGCTCGATGTCCTTGAGTACCTCCAGGAAATCTTGAGGGTGGTTCTGGCCTTGCGCCACAAAGGCCTCTGCGCTGACATTATCGTCCGCTAAGCGCCCCATCAGAGTATTGCGCAACGCCTCAGGCTGCTCAAAGATCTCCTTTTGCATGTAATGCTTGTACTGGCCCTTGCCCAAGATCTCAGGGTTGACCTGAATGCTTTGCACCGCGCGCTTCACCTGCACTTGGTCGCGGTCAAAGAGCATGATGTGATCGCGCCCAATGATGCCGCGATCGCCATCCTCTAAGTAAATAAACTTCGAGGTGACCGGGAGCAGGGCGATGATATCTGAGGCCACAAAGTTCTCACCGATGCCGCAGCCCACCACTAAGGGCGAGCCCGAGCGCGCCACATAGAGGGTGTCGGGGTTCTCACTATCGATCATGGCTACGCCGTAGGTGCCCTGAACCTCATTTAAGGCCTGGTTGAAGGCGTTAAACTTACTGGTGTGGATCTTCAGGCTGGAATCAGGCTTTAAATCGCGATGCTGATAGTAATGAATCAGGGCTGCCAGCACCTCGGTGTCGGTCTCGGACTTAAAGGTGTAACCCTCGGCACTAAGCTTTTTCTTGAGCTCTTGGTAATTCTCAATAATGCCATTGTGCACCAAGATGACATTGCCCACCTGATGCGGGTGCGCATTGACCTCAGTGGCCTTGCCGTGGGTCGCCCAGCGGGTGTGGGCAATACCTAAATGCCCATCACAGCCAGATTCCTTGACCTTGGCCTCCAGTGCTGCGACCTTGCCTGCGGTCTTGACCACTTGCGCCACCCCGTTTTCTAACAGGGCCACGCCCGCCGAGTCATAGCCGCGATACTCTAAAGCCTTGAGCCCCTCTAAGAGCAGGGCCGCAATCGGACGCTGCGCAATCGCGCCGACAATTCCACACATAATCACTCCTCACACCTGTCAAACCCACTGTGGGTACGCAAACGCCGCGCCCGGCGCCTTTCACTGCCCCGATATGGCCCTTTTTGGGCCTGGTCCCCAAAATGGTTCAGGCCCGGCCGGGCTCAGCTAGGGGCTTCCCTGCTTGAGCTTTTCCCTGCTGGGCCTATACCGCAATCGGGGCCTTGATGACTGGGTATGGGTCGTAATTGACTAACTCGAAGTCTTCAAATTGGTAGTCGAAGATGGAGTCCGGACGACGCTTGATCAGCATCTGCGGCAGGGCGCGTGGGGTGCGTGACAATTGCTCCTTGGCCTGCTCTAAGTGGTTTAAGTACAGGTGGGTGTCACCACCGGTCCAAACAAACTCACCCGGCTGCAAATCGCATTGCTGAGCCATCATCATGGTGAGCAAGGAGTAGGAGGCGATGTTAAACGGTACGCCCAAGAAGAAATCGCAGCTGCGCTGGTAGAGCATGCAGCTTAACTTGCCCTGCGCCACATAGAACTGGAACATCATGTGGCATGGAGGCAGCGCCATGCTGTCAACATCAGCGACATTCCAGGCGCTGACAATGAGACGGCGGCTGTTGGGGTTGTGCTTGATTTGCTCCACCACATTGGCCACCTGGTCGATTACGCGGCCGTCAGCGCACTCCCAGCGGCGCCATTGCTTGCCGTAGACTGGGCCTAAGTCACCGTTTTCATCGGCCCACTCATCCCAAATGGTGACCTTGTGGTCATGCAGGTACTTGATGTTGGTGTCGCCCTGTAAGAACCAGAGCAGCTCGTAGATAATCGAGCGCAGGTGCACCTTCTTGGTGGTCAAGAGCGGAAAGCCTTGGCTCAAGTCAAAGCGCATCTGCGTGCCAAACAAGGACAGCGTGCCCGTACCGGTACGATCCCCACGCTCTACGCCCTCATTCAAAATGCGCTGCATCAAATCAAGATAAACCTTCACGCCTCACCTCTTAAAACAATGAAAACTTGCCTCATTGTGCCATAAAAAAACGAAACCGACCTTAAGCACACGACTTAAGGACGGTTTCGTTATTAGAAAACAGCAAATATTGGCTACTTGCTCGGCGCTAGCCTACTATTCGGCAGCGGGCTCGTCGGTCGCAGCGTGCACGGCATTAGGGTCACCATGCTCTTGCTGGTAGAGCGCGATAATCTTGCCTAAGCCTTGCTGGGCCGCGTATTGCTCATAGAGTGCCCGGATCGCCGTGCTATCCGTTAAGCTCAGGGCCTGCTTGCCTAACTCCCGTAACTCACTGAAATTGACGCGGCGCAAGATGTACTTGATACGCGCAATGTAGGAGTAGTTCATGCTAAGCGAAGTGTAACCCAAGGACAGTAAGAGCAGCGCTGACAATGGGTCACCGGCACTTTCACCGCAGACCGTAATGCGCTTGCCCATAGCATCGGACTTGGCGCACAGCTCATGTAAACAGCGCACTACCGCTGGGTGGAAGCAATCAAAGAAGCGCTTGACCTTAGGGTTAGAGCGGTCGACCGCCAGCAAGTACTGGATTAAGTCATTGCTACCAATCGAGAAGAAATCAACCTCGCGAGCTAACTCGTCCATGAGATAAATGCACGAAGGCACCTCAATCATGACGCCAAAGCGTGGCAGCGTGACCTCTTGGCCCGTCTTGACGCGCAGCTCATTGGCCACCTCAATAATGGCCTTCTTGACGAAGCGTACTTCCTCAAGACGCGAGACCATTGGGATCATCAGCTCTAAGTTGCCGTACTTTTGGTGGGCTCGCAGCATGGCGCGCAATTGCGTGTACAGGATATTAGGCATATCCATTGTGACGCGCACACCACGCCAACCTAAGGCAGGATTGGCCTCCTTCGATGGCAGATAGGACAGGCCCTTATCAGAGCCCACATCCAAGGTGCGCATGCATACCGGCTTGGGCGCAAATTGCTCTAACAGGCGCGCATACCACTCGTATTGCTGTTGCTCGCTAGGGAAAGCCTGGCACAGCATAAAGGCGATCTCAGTGCGGAACAGGCCAATATTGTCACTGGCGTTGACCACCTCTAAGCTGTTTTGCTTGAGACCGGCATTGAGGCCAATGCTGATATGACGGCCATCAAGGCAGGTGACAGCGGTGCCGCTCTCGCGGGCAAAGAGGTCCATCTGCTCCTTGCTTTGGGCTAAGAGCTGCTTGAACTCATCAACCACCGACTCAGGTGGGTCCAAGATCACCTCGCAGTTGCGGCCATCGACGATCACCATATGACCATCGATATCAGCGGTGTTGAGGTTAACACCTAAGACCGCTGGGATACCAAAATCGCGCGCTAAGATGGAATCATGGGAGCTGGCCACTTGCGAGGTGGCAATTAAGCCGACCACCTTATCGCCCGGCAGCTCAGTGAGCATCGACGATGGAATATTCTCCATGATGAGCACCACGGGCTCGGAGACATCGACCTCACGGTTATAAGCGTGTACCAGGCGCGAAACGATAACTTGGCCTAAGTCCTTTAAGTCAAAGGCGAGCTCATTCTTGCCTTGAGCCTGCGCCTCACCCATACGACGCTCAATCACGACCTTAGTGGCGGCCGTGGCGAGGTAGTTATTGGCCTCAATGGCGGCCACGATCTCATCTTGGAGCGTAGCATCATCGAGCATGCGGCTATAGCCCGAGACATAATGATAGCCAGGGGCGCTTTGGGACTCTTCTTGACGCTTTAAGGTGGCGCGATCCATCTCGATTTGGAGCTGGAACATGACTTGTTGGAAGAGCTCGACTTGCATCAGGGCATCATCGCAGGTCTGGACCTTGATGTCCTCAAGGGCGGTCTCAGGCTGCCAGACTAAGGCGCGGGCAATGGCGACATCGCCGGTTGAGGCAAAGCCCTTAACGCGGCGCAACAAATCGTCCTCGACGCTATTGCGTTCCTTACTGGAGACGATGATCGAGCCGATCTGAGCGGCCAAGGTCACCATAAAGGACTCTTCTTGTTCGCCAAAGAGCTGCTTAATCTTGCTTTGAATGACCAAGACACCTAAGGTCGTACCTTGATTTAAGATCGGGACGCCCAGGAAGGATAAGTACTCATCCTCGCCTACGTCCGGCAGGTACTTGAAATTAGGGTGCGACGAGGCATCGGCCAAATTCAAGATTTCATTGGTCGAACCCACTACGCCGACCAAGCCCTCATCGAAGCGCAAAGTCGCCTTACCAACCGCCGACTGGGCTAAGCCATCGGAGGCCATCAAGCGATAGCGCTTACGAAAGTCGTCATATAAGTACAAGGAGCAGCAGTCGGCTTCAGTGGTACGACGGATATGCTGCACTAACAAAGCCATAGCCTTGCTCAGATCAGGCTCGCTTGCTACCTCCTGCGTAATCTGACGCAAAGCTTGCAAAAAAATTTTTCCGTCCATCCAGACTCTCCTCACATTTCACAAGTCTGTTTCCTCAGGCTCCATGGTCACCATGGGCGATCCCGAGGTTTGATTGCCTAGAAGCTTATTTAAGACCAAGTGCCGCTTGAGCGGCCTTAAAGCCTTGCGCTCCTAGTGCCCTCAACTGTGCGTAAGCGCAGAGCTTACGCCCTATAAGCTTAGAGCCTACGCTCTAAGTATAGCCAAGCTCACTTGAGCTGGCTGAAAATTGCGTGCCTTTTGCCATAGCGCGCATTAGTCCCGCTAAATCACCATAGTGGGGCCATAATTGGCATTTAAATCCAAGCCCAAGGCGGCCGGGGCAAATTCCGTTAAGATCTTGCGGTAGACATCACGCTTAAACGGCACAGCGTTGCGCACCGGATACCAATAGCTGACCCAACGCCAGCCATCGAACTCCGGATGGCGTCCTTGGTTGAAGCGGATGACCGCATCAAGCTCAACATCGTCATCCAAGGCCAAAAGAAACCAACGTTGTTTTTGCCCTTGGTAGCTATTATCTTTGCGGCTCTCGAGCATACGCTTAGGGATGCGATAGCGATAATGATGCCGGGAAGTTTGGACGATGTAGACGTCCTGCTCGCGCAAGCCCATCTCCTCGTAGAGCTCACGATACATCGCTTGCTCTTCACTTTCATCTTCCTTGACCCCACCTTGCGGGAACTGCCAGGAGTTTTGGCGCACCCGCCGCGCCCAGAGCACCTGACCCTTGCGATTGAAGATCACCATTCCCACATTGGGCCGATAGCCATCAAGATCTAACATCGCATCAATCCACTTACACCCAAGCCCGCGACCAAGTTCGGGGCTTTGACCCGAGCCTTACGGCTCACACTATCCAATAGAGCAAAAAACGCGCGCTAAGTTCCTAAGCTTAGGCCCCTAAGCTCACTCCACCTAAAGCACCGCCTCAATTATCCCACAGCCCCATTTTTGAGGGGTGCGCCCAAGTCTCACTTTGCAAAGAAAGTCTGATCTGCCCAACTGTTTGGCTTTTTTAGGCTCATAGGCTAAATTAGGTCGGCTAAATTAGGTCGGCTAAATTAGGTCGGCTCAATTAGGCCCTGTTTTAGCAAAAATGGCTCAGTGTCAGCTTAGGAGGGAGCGCCATGCCCGATAACCACAATCAAGACGCCGTACCTTTTACCTTAGAGCCCCTGCGCCCTGAGCTGAGCTATCGCAAGGAGCTCTTAAGCCCCTTGAGCTTTACTCCACCCACCACGAAAGCCGAACTCAAAAAGCGTTTACAGCGCCTGCTCGGGCGCAGCTTAGGGGAGCTGGCGGCCCTAGCCCAAGTGCCCGTACCCACGGGCATGATGGGGGCCAAGGGCTTTGCTGGGCAGCTCATCGAGCTCTTTTTAGGGGCCAATGCCAAGAATCTGCCGGTGCCTGATTTTATGGAATTAGGAATCGAGCTTAAGACCGTATCCTTAAGCTACGACCTAAGTCTCAAAGACTCGACCTTCATCTGCATGGCTGACCTCAAGGCCGAGCGCTTTATCCCCTTTCAGCAATCACCGCTCTATCACAAGCTAAGCTCCCTACTTTGGGTACTGGTGCTCGCCCCCAGTGACTTGCCCCTGGAGCAGCGCCCCATCCTAGGCTTTTGCTTTTACCAGCCTAACCCCCAAGAGCTCGCCCAGATTGAAGCTGACTATAACGAGTTCAATGAGTTGATCTGCACTGGCCGCAGCGCGCAGATCACCGGGGCCATGGGTACCATCATTCAGCTGCGCCCTAAGGCCCTCAACTCCCAGGTCACGACCCAGGTTCGCGACGAGCGTGGCAACTTCATCGCCACCACCCCTAAGGGCTATTACTTAAGGGCCGAAGTCACCCGCAAGCTCATCGCGCAATTCATACAGGAACAAGGCCTGAACGCAGCCCACCTAGCCCAGCTTTCTGCCCACTTTAAGCGGACCTAGGCCCGCCCCTTAACATGGCCTTCCTAAAGGCCCCCCGCAAAGGGGGCTTCTCTCAGCCTACTTAGGGTTATAAAGCCCCCATTAGGACGTTCCTAAAGGCCCCTACCAAGGGGCTTGCGCGGGCTCCGCCAGGGGCCTACCTAGAGCGTAAGCCGGGGCCTACCTAGGTCACAGTCAAGGGGGCTCCTCGCAGTCAGGGGCTTACTTGAGGCCGTAATAAGAGGCCACATTAGGGCCACCACCAGGGGCTCTTTGCCTCAAAATAAGGCAGAGTTAAGCCGTTTAGTGCGGCTAGATAAATTCACGCCAAGGGGGCTTACCCTCGCGCCAAGCCCACTTGGTGGGGCTATCCTAGCCCAAGTTCCCACCCCCTAGTGCCAACTAAGTCGACTTGATCACAAAAATGGGAAATTTAAGCCTTTCCTGATGGGTTTAAGTGGCTTATAATTGCAACATAGGATAATCGCTGTATATATCGTGCAATTGTACGGGTATAGCTTAAGCTCGGTGCTGTTCCACCCCAAGCAGGCCCCCATTACCGGCCTGTCCCAAGGTAAAGGATAGCCCCCTAGGTTGTAATCTTATCTGTGCGCTTAACTTACTACAGAAGCAAGGCTAACGTCCTCACTTCTGTGCTAATGCCTAGGGTCGAGCCGCATACCTTACCCTCTGAAGAGACCTGTCCTAGTACCCCCGTCGGTAATTAGGGTCCTAGGACAGTCCTCATCAGAGGGGACTGCAGGTGGGATATAGCTAATCCTATGGCCTAGTGAGGGTAGCCCCCTCTAAGGCTGAGGTAGGCCCGTCTCCAAGAACAGGATTTTCTTGTGCGAGCTGAGCCTAGTCTTAGGGCCACACAATGTTTGTCTTGGTATGCCCCAACAGGGAAGTTGAGGCCGCCAAGGCCGACCAAGGGGTAGGATGCCCCTTGCGCCCGCATAGGACAGGACGTCCTATGCCCGGTCGCCTCTCTTTTTTCGATCTCACCTCCAGGTTTTACCAAGCGGTAAGTCACCTCTAGGTGGTACCCCTGGGTAAGTCACCTCGGCTCTGAGGTTACAGCAAGGAGCTTGTCATGAGCGTCTCTAAGACCTTAAGTAAGAACGGTAAGAAGATCACTATTACCTTCTACATCACTAAAGAAGCAGTCCAAGGAGCTGCGCAGATTTACTTAATCTGCGAGCACAATGGCTGGGAGCCCGTTGCCATGAAGCCTCAGCACAATGGCACTTACTGCGGCTCGATCACGGTGCCAACCGACTTACAGCCAAGCTACCAATACCGCTTCAAGTACATCATGCCTGATGGCTCGGTCAAGTTTGACAACGATTGGAAGGCTGAGTCCTACTGCGCCAACTCCTTTGGTGGCGACAACTCGGTTTTCTCCGTCGAGTTAGCACCAAAGAGCAAGAAGTAATTAAGGCCAGCCCCGGCCTGGCCGTAAGCAGCCCCAAGGTGCGGAGCTGCACTGCAATTTTGCCGTCGTACCCCCCGTTTGGGACACGATCGGCTTAAATAAGCGCTTGTGCGCCCGGAGCGTCGGGCTCAACATAAAATCTTAAAATTTTTCTAACATTTTTGTTGACAGACGTGATCGGGCTCACTATAATGCACCCATCGAATCGCGGGGTGGAGCAGCTCGGTAGCTCGTCGGGCTCATAACCCGAAGGTCGTAGGTTCAAATCCTGCCCCCGCAACCAACTCTTTTGAGTTGGCGCTCCAATGAATCAGAGAAAGTAGCTTTAGGCTACTTTTTTTGTATCTGGGCTCCGCAAAACCAAAAGCCCACATCATCCTGGCCCTCCTTCTGGCCATCATCCCTAATTGCCATGGCACTCTGCCGCCCTATCCGTTAGCTAAATCCTGAACCTGATCTTGCGCATCATCACGGTCTCGCTTGAGACTCTACAGCTCAGGCAGGCTATGCCTAAGCTGGAGCTGCACTCACTCGAGCAGCAACAAGCCACGCTCTAAGTCTAGCGCTAAGACTCAAAGCGCGGCCCCAGAACCGGTAGCCGCGCTAACCTCACGCTCACGTGAGGCCAAACTCCCCACGCAAGCCTCATCTGTCTTGGAGGTCTTATAGCTGCCCACTGAGCTTGAGCCAAGCAAAAGCACCGGCAGCCACAATGACTAACAGTGCGCCCGCGCCTATCTTCAGATTGCGTTTTAAGCGCATGCGCCGCTCATCAAGCTCTTGCCAATCTTGGAACAGACTATTGATCTTTTTTCTAAGATCCGAGCTGATATGATCCTCGGTACCCTTTTTCAAGATAGCACTTGATTCATCGGCACTGTGGTTCAGCTTTGCTTGCAAGCACGCACCGATCAGGTCACTACTCTTGAGCTTATCTATCAGTGTGGTGACATTCGCAAATTTACGAGCAGCCGCCTCCTCAAGCAGTGCTACGTATGAGGCGCAAACTGCATCAACAAAAGGAGCAGCTTGCACCACCGTACCATCGCCTGCCATTAAGACATCAACAAAGTTTTGGCCGGAGCAGCGATACTCAATCAGCAACAAGTCAGCGCTCATGTTATACGGAATCAGGCATTGCTCTTGGTCAAAGTGACTTGCGTCGAAGTCAAGCTTCAGCTGCGCCAGGTCACGTACTTTTTTCAATCCTGCGTTATTAAGCACTTTTTGCAACTTAGCAAAATCATAGCCCACTGCAGACGATTGTCCTAAACCAAATTTCAGACTGGCATTGAGTTTTAGCACAACCGATTGCTTTACTAATCCAGAACCTGAGCAACTACGGCATTTGACCAAACCTTCTCCATGACAGGTGTTGCACTTGATTTTACCCGAGCCACGGCACTTGTCGCAGTCAACTTGGTATTTCACCTGCCGACTAATATCACGGCTCAAAGTCTTGTGTTGCGCCTTGCTGTAGGTGCGCTTGGTGTAATTCTCGGTGCGGGTCTTAGTTACCTTGCCGCGCCCATTGCAGTTAGGGCATTTAATGACGCCCGCGCCCTTGCAATCAGGACATTTTTGGATACCTTTACCCTTGCAAGACGGGCAATGGACGTTCACCCCATAATCGAATTGAGCTATCACTCTCTTAGAGTGATATTTGTTAATAAATTTGGCGAGTTTAGCCCGGTCTTGCTCAGCAAGCAATTTCAGTTCAGAACAAAAGTCGAAAACGTTGGCGTGATCCCTATTTTCCTCTGCTTGCACCTGGTTTAGCTTGGTTTGGGCTGCTGCTGGGGTGTCAAAGATTTCGTCCGGAGCGTAATCACGCTCGAAACCATCACATTTATCCTGCTCCCAGCAGTAAGCGCAAATTAAGTTGCCTTCTTCTTGCAAGGTCACCGGCGTGCAGGCGATAAGCTCCAGCTGGTTCTCACGGTCACATTTGGTCGCAATATCCTGCAACTTAGCTAAATGCTGCGCCACCAGATCAGGTAGTGGCTCGGTGGAACTTGGAACAGCGCTCGGTGCGGCGTTGTTTTCTAATACTGATTCCATACGATTTCTCAGCCAAAGAGTCGATAGCCCTGTGCTCATCTCAATGGTTTGGCCTTAGCTGCAGCTCGTCTATATGCGCTTTGGCGTTATGAGCGCAGCACTAAGGATGAGGCTGCGGCTCATGGAAAGAGGGCAGCTTGCCCGCGCGCAGGCGACCAACTCACGAGATTTTTTTTTTCACAGATCCACATACACAAAAACCCCAAATCTTGCTTAAGATTTGAGGCTTTGTCAAATGGGCCGCCTATCTGCAGGCGGCAGCGTGTCAGGTGGTGGTCGTGCTCACCACGAATATTACACGCCTAGATCTTAAGATCAGACGATCTTTAGACCTTCTCGCGGATGCGAGCAGCCTTACCAGTACGGTTGCGTAAGTAGTAGAGCTTAGCGCGACGTACGTCACCACGACGGGTAACCTTGATCGAAGCGATCAGTGGCGAGTGGGTCTGGAATACACGCTCAACACCCTCGCCCGAGGAAATCTTGCGAACGGTGAAGGAAGAGTTTAAGCCACGGTTACGCTTGGCAATAACGTTGCCCTCGAAAGCCTGTAAACGGGACTTGTCGCCTTCAACAACACGAACCTCAACGCGAACGGTGTCGCCTGGGTTGAACTGTGGAATGTCTTGACGGAGCTGCTCTTTCTCGAGCTGGTCAATAATTGGATGGCTAGCCATGTTGTACCTACCCTAAATAAAATCTGTTCGTACCTTGACTCATGCTAGATGGCTGCGGCTTTCAATTCCCGCTTTAGCTGTGCCCTTCTAGCCTATAAGGTCACTGGGGTCTTTGACTTGCCCCTGTGCCTTGAGCTCAAGGTATTCACGCAAGAGCTCTTGCTCTTCGCGATTTAGTAACCTTGACTGCAATAAATCAGGACGTCGCTCATAGGTTCTAGCTAATGCCTGCTGCAGTCGCCAACGCCGGATCTTTTGGTGATTACCGCTCATTAAAATCTGCGGTACGCTCAGACCTTCAATCTCTTCAGGCCTGGTGTACTGCGGAAAGTGCAGTAACCCATCGGCAAAGGAATCCTCTTGAGCATTGCGAATATTTCCGAGCACGCCCGGAACCATCCGCGATACTGCATCGATGACACACATTGCAGGTATTTCGCCACCTGAGAGCACGTAGTCACCGATTGAAACCTCCAGATCGACTTCTCTCTGAAGGATACGCTCATCGATACCCTCATAGCGCCCGGCTATCAGGATTAACGAACCCCAGTCATGGAATCGCGTGACCAGTGAGTGGCTAAGACGCTCTCCTTGCGGAGACATATAAACGACTTTGGTTCCCTCAGGTGCTTTTTGTCGTGCCGCCGTAATGGCATCACGCAGCGGCTGAACCTTCATCAACATACCAGGGCCGCCCCCGTAGGGCTTGTCATCGACCGTCTGGTACTTGTCGTGGGTAAAATTGCGCGGGTTCCACAGCTCGATTTCAATCAAGCCATTCTTGACCGCACGCGACGTTACCCCGGAATTGGTCAGCGCCGAAAACATCTCAGGGAAGAGCGAAATAACACCAAACCACATAAATCTGTCTGAGCTAAACTCAGTTCCTGTTGACAGAACTTAGGTCCTAACAGCTGATTTGCTGTTACCAGAACTTAGTTCCTGTGCACGGACGGCTTAGTAATCTTCGCCCCACTCAACCCAAATTGTCTTTGCTTCAAGGTCAACCTTGCTGACAATTGGGCCTCTCACATAAGGAATGAGCCTCTCCTCACGAGGTCCACCCTTAGGTTGGTCAGAGGGAGATACCACCATAATGGGAGCAGCTCCTTGATCCATAACCCTCGATACAACACCGAGGTTAACACCACCAAGGCCTAAGACCGTGCATCCTTCCAGATCCACTAAATAAATCTCATCGCCTGATAGTGCGGGCAAGCTTGAGCGCTTGATCCCGATATCCATGCCAGTAAGAAGAGCAGCCTCTTCTTTGACATCGACCGCCTTGAGCTTAACGATAAAGCCGTCACCATGCGGCTTCCAAGCTTCAACCTCAACCTCACGCCAATCTTGACCTCGGCGTTTTAAATACCAAGGAGCGTACGAAAAGAGGTTTTCAGGTTGCTCGGTAAAGGACTGAACTTTTAAAAAGCCCTTTAACCCATAAGTAGAGCCCAGTCTACCCATGGAGCGTGGTGCATCATCAGCCATAAGCTAGCGGAGCTTATTAAGCTTGAGCGGCTTCTTGGCCAGCAGCTTCAGCAG
Organism: uncultured Anaerobiospirillum sp.; assembly: GCA_944390115.1. Taxonomy (GTDB): domain Bacteria; phylum Pseudomonadota; class Gammaproteobacteria; order Enterobacterales; family Succinivibrionaceae; genus Anaerobiospirillum. The sequence goes on along the minus strand of CALXOW010000009.1, from coordinate 16,511 downwards.
CAGCGGCAGCAGCCTCGGCCTCAGCCTTAGCCTTACGGGCAGCTACAGCCTTCTCGTACTTAGCAGCCTTGTAAGCAGCAACAGCCTCAGCACCCATCTCCTGATCCTTGATCAGACGCTCAACGCGCTCGGATGGCTGTGCGCCAACGCTCTTCCAGTAGTTTACGCGCTCAAGGTTTAAGCTCAGGCGAACTTCCTTACCGCGAGCGATAGGGTTGAAGAAGCCAACTTCCTCAATGAAGCGGCCAGTTGCTGCAAAACGGGAATCAGCAACTACAACATGATAGAAAGGACGCTTCTTAGCGCCAGCACGACGTAAACGTATGACTACCATTTCGTTTATTACCTATTTCATTGGTAGCTGAGAGGTGCGTCCAGCCAAAGCCCTCACGCACATCAACTAAGATATCAATACAGACAGGCGATTTTACAGTTTTCTTGAAAAAAAGCAAGACGCAGGGCGCATTTTTTGCCCCGTGAGGCTAGCCAAGTACCGATCGCATGTGGTACGCTTTTGAAGATAACTTGCCTGAGCGCAAGTCCCGCCTCCGGCTCAGCCGAGCCCTACCCTCAGTCGAACTCTGCTCTTAGTCGAGCTCTTCCCTCTTAGTCCTTTCCTCAATCAAGCCCTGCCCTCAGCTGCGTCCTCTACGCTCATCTCAGCTGAGCGCTGCCCTCAGTTAAGCCCAGCTATTAAGACGCGCTCCGAAGTTAAGACCTTGACCGCGCCGCTGCTATAGCTTTTTCTTGCCTGAGCATCTTGGTGCTGGCCTAAAAACACACAAGGCGCGAGCAAGACTCAGCCGCTTCTGGCTTAGCCCTACTCCCGCCTTGGTTGCGTGGTGTTCTGGTGTGTGCTTACTTGCGCATCATGCCGCCCATACCGGCGCCATTCATCATGCCACGCATTGCTGGGATCGCGCGCATCGCGTTCATCATGCCGCGCATGCCGCCCTTCTTGCCCACCTTCTTCATCATCTTCTGCATCATGCCAAATTGGTTGAGCATCTGATTGATCTCGGTGACCGTGACACCGGCACCAGCGGCAATACGCTTCTTGCGCGTGGCCTTGATGATCTCTGGATTGCGGCGTTCCTTAGGGGTCATGGCCAAGATGATCGCCTCGACATGGGCCATCTTCTTATCACCGGCCTTGGTGTTGACCTGCGCCATCAGCTGCGCACCGCCTGGGAGCTTGTCGAGCAGGCCCGCCATACCGCCCATCTTCTTCATTTCGCGCATCTGCTCTAAGAAGTCCTCTAAGGTGAAGGTCTCACCCTTCTTGATCTTCTGGGCAAACTTCTCGGCCTTTTGGGTATCGGTCTTACGCTGGAGCTCTTCTACTAAGGAGAGCACATCACCCATGCCTAAGATACGCGAGGCGATACGATCCGGATGGAACGGCTCTAAGACCTCGATCTTCTCGCCCATACCGATGAACTTGATCGGCTGGCCGGTGATCTGACGGACCGATAAGGCAGCACCACCACGGGCGTCACCATCGGCCTTGGTTAAGATCACGCCGGTTAACGGCAGGGCATCGGCAAAGGCCTTAGCGGTATTGGCCGCGTCTTGACCGGTCATGGCGTCGACCACGAACATGGTCTCGGTTGGGTCTAACAGCTCATGGAGCTGCTTGACCTCTTGCATCATGGCCTCATCGACCGCTAAACGACCGGCGGTATCGATGATGAGCACATCAGTAAAGTGCTTTTGGGCATCATCTAAGGCAGCGCGCGCAATCTCAAGCGGCGTGCTCTTAGGATCCGATGGGAAGGTCGGAATCCCGGTCTCACGGCCTAAGGTGTGTAACTGCTCGATCGCCGCTGGGCGGTAGGTATCAACCGAGCACATTAAGACCGACTTCTTGAGGCGCTCCTTAATATAGAGGCCGAGCTTGGCGGCCGAAGTGGTCTTACCAGCACCTTGCAGGCCCGCGAGCAAGATCACGGCTGGTGGCTGGTGGGCCACATTTAATGCCGCGTTTTGCGCGCCCATAGTCTCGACCAATTGGTCGTGGACGATGCGGATAAACTCTTGGCCTGGGGTCAGACTGGTGCTGACGATCGTACCTAAGGCTTGCTCTTTGACCTTGCTGGTAAAGTCTTTAACGACACTTAAGGCAACATCAGCTTCTAACAGGGCCGTGCGCACTTCGCGCAGCGTGTCCTTGATGTTATCCTCGGTAATTCGACCCTGACCTGAAATATTCTTCAGGGTACGATTTAATCTTTCGCTTAAATTCTCAAACATCGAGGGTCTCGTTCCCACTACCTGGGCAAGCGGTAAGCCTAGCCCCACAACCTAAAGCCCCATTATACACGACCACAAAACTCAGCCGCTGAGCGCGCGGCCCGGCCCATGCACCGGGCGCGGCTGGCGCTGGGAGCGCACGGGCCTGTGCGCTGCTAGGCGCGGGACCGCCTGAGGGCGCGTTAGGGCGGAGGTGGCGGCCAGACAGGCACAAAAAATCCCGGCTCTGCCGGGACTTGGTTCAATTAGCGCATATCGTAATAGCCGTTACTCATGGCACGGGCTACGATGTTCGGAGGCATCATCTTCTTCATTTCATTTTGCAGATACTGGCTCTTTAAGATGTCCTCTTGATTGAGGTAGAGCGAGTGATAAAGCCAGCTTAAGGCCTCTTCATAGTAGGCTGGAGCGCCCAGGCCGCGCACTAACATATTGGCCCACTCAAGACGCGCATGAGGCGAACCGACCGCTGCAGCGGCGCGCATTAAGGAAATGGCCGTGTCCTTGTTCTGTGGCACTAAGTAACCGCGCTCATAGTAGTCGGCCATCTGCATCATGGCCGGAGCATAGGCGTGATCCACCGCCTTTTTTAAGTAGTCAAGGCCAAGCTCCGTGTCCTGCTTGACGCATACGCCTCTAATCAACATATCGCCCCAGGCAAATTCAAAGGCGGGCATGCCCACGATACGGGCACGATCTTCGATATCAGGCGTGAACTGGCACTTGTCGCGATCATGGATAATCTTGAGGTGAATGCGATTTTCCACATAGGTGTTGAGCTCGTCCACGGTGTACACGTTAACCGAGGAATTATCATCGGCGTAACGCTCCAAGGAGCTCTCAATGGCCTTGCGTGCCGCTAAGGCTTGGGCATCGGTTACCTTGTCATAGGTTGAGGACACGGCAGCCTGAGCACTGTTAAAAGCAGTGCTGACAGTAGCGCCCAGCACCACGGCTAAGGCTAAAGATAACAATCGATACATGACGCTCAAACCGGCCTTCCAGCTGCGCTGGCTCTGCCGCCTCCTGAGTGAACGAAGCTCCAACTAGCACTGAGAACTTACCTAGTTGGGGCGCTCAATGGAAACAAAACACCCACTAAATGGCATTTCTAAGCACAATTTATGCCCGCCTCGCGGCAAGCGGCTGCCCTGAGCGGCGCACGGCAGGACCTGGCGGTGCACGCAAACACCTGGCTGCCCAGGCGGCGCTGCTGGAACGCGCCCCAGCTGGGCGTGGCACGGGGTGCGCGGTGCTTAGTGAGAAAAAGGGCTTGTCAGTCGTACCTTCTGGTCGTACTCACAAGCCCCTTTTAGCACGCGGACTTACTCGTCAACGCGTGGCGCCATAAGACTTAGGTTGTAGCCTTAGTCTTACTTGTTCTCGGCTACCCACTTCTGGCCGAACTCAACACCCTTCTTGATGTTGCCAGCAAGAACGGATTGCAGCTCGTCTAAGCACTTCTGCTCGTAAGCGGAGATTGGGCCAAAGTCGATGGTGCGCTTCCAGCCCTCAGTACCAAACTCGAGGCGCTGAGCAAAGAACTGACCATACTTGGAGCCGCCCTCGACATAACCGTACTCGGTTACACCTGGCTCGCCCATTAAGCCACGTACGACCTTGAGAGCAAAACGAGCACCAGCAGCAGCCATCGATAAGGTGGCGCTACCAGCACCGGCCTTAGCCTCAACGACCTCAGTGCCAGCCTCTTGGATACGCTTGGTTAACTGCTCAATGCGCTCAGCGGAGATAACCTCAGAGCCAACAACCTTGGACAGTAATGGCAGGATGGTGGTGCCCGAGTGGCCGCCGATAACTGGAACCTGCATGTAAGCCTTGGACAGACCTAACTCCTCGCCTAAGAAGGTCTCAGAGCGCAGAACGTCTAAAGCCGATACGCCGAACAGACGGTGTGGATCGTAAACACCCTCAGCCTTTAAAACTTCAGCTGCGATAGGTACAGTGGAGTTAACTGGGTTGGTGATGATGCAGATGCAGGCCTTAGGGCAGGTCTTAGCGCAGTTCTTGACTAAGTTAGCGATGATGCCAGCGTTGATATTGAATAAGTCATCACGGGTCATGCCTGGCTTACGAGCAACACCTGCTGGGATAACAACGACGTCAGCGCCTTCTAAAGCCTTAGGCAGGTCGTCACCAGTGAAGCCGTCTACGCATACATCAGTTGGGATGTGGCTTAAGTCCTTGGCAACACCAGGGGTGAATGGAGCCACGTCATAAAGAGAGAGGCTCGAGCCAGCTGGTAAGTTAGTCTTTAAGATTAAAGATAATGGCTGGCCAATACCACCTGCTGCACCTAAAACTGCAACCTTCATAAAATATATCCTCATGCGTACAGCCCACACACAAAGCACGGCGCAACCTAAGTCACTCCCTACTTTGTGAGCACCCCTCACTGACTTTAAGTGCCTATCGCAATCGCACTTGCCGAGGCAAGCTTGATTACACCAAACATCAGCTCAGGTCGGACTCTAAAATAACCTATGATGGTCGCATTGTAGCAAAAGACTACAGAGCAAGGGCAAGCTTGGCTCACGAAATTTCGACTTTGCCTGCCCCGCCGCAAAAAATGGCGCTTTTCAAATGATTCTGCCGCAGCCCCAAGAATTAATTTAGGGCAGCACCAAAAGGCTTCAAGCGGCGCTCTCCAGACACTCCCAACAATCCTAGCCCCAGAGACCACAAACCCATGGTACCCCACTAAAACCAGGGCCCATGGGCTTGGTTGGCAACTCTTAAGGGCTTAAGAACTTAAGGGCTTAAGGACTTAAGGACTTAAGGACTTAGACCGCAGCGAAGTTTAAGAGCTGATAGAGCTGACCTTCGTGGCCGGATAAGCAGGCAGTGTACTTAAAGTACTCCTCAACCGTTGGAATCTGGCCTAAGCGGGCACAGACCGCGCACAGCTCAGCACTGCCCAGATAAACCTGCGAGCCCTTACCTAAGCGGTTCGGGAAGTTGCGGGTCGAGGTCGAGATCACGGTGGCGTTCTCGGCGACATGGGCTTGATTACCCATGCACAGCGAGCAGCCTGGCATCTCCATGCGGGCACCGGCCTTAGCAAAGGTTGCGTACAGGCCTTCGGCGACCAGCTCATCGCGATCCATGCGGGTTGGCGGGGCCATCCAGAAGCGGCATGGGCTCTCTTGCTTTAAGTCCGCTAAGATCGAGGCGACGGCACGATAGTGACCGATATTGGTCATGCACGAGCCAACAAAGATCTCATCTAACTTGGTGCCTTGGCACTCGCTTAAGAGATAGGCGGCATCAGGATCGTTCGGCACACATAAGATTGGCTCAGTGATCTCATCCATATTGATCTCAAGCACCGCCGCATAGCTGCAATCAGGATCTGCCGTGATCTGAGTTGGGTGGGTCACAAATTCATCCATAGCGGCCGCGCGGGCAAGCAGTGCCTCCTTCGACTCATAGCCTTCCTGGGCCATCTTCTTGAGCAGGGCACTATTGCTCTTTAAGTAGGTGCAGACCGACTCCTCGTTTAAGGCAATGGCGCAGGCTGCGGCCGAGCGCTCAGCTGAAGCATCAGCCAGCTCAAAGGCGTGCTCGACGCTTAAGTCCTCAAGGCCTTCAATTTCGAGGATACGACCTGAGAACACATTGATCTTATTGGTCTTATCCAAGGTCAGCAGGCCTTGCTTGCGCGCAAAGTAAGGAATGGCGTGGACTAAATCACGTAAGGTGATGCCAGCACGGCGCGTGCCGGTAAAGCGCACTAAGACCGACTCCGGCATATCAAGTGGCATCATACCGGTTGCAGCGGCAAAGGCGACTAAACCTGAGCCTGCTGGGAAGGAGATACCCAATGGCATACGGGTGTGGCTATCGCCACCGGTGCCGACGGTATCAGGCAAGCACATGCGGTTGAGCCAAGAGTGGATAACACCATCGCCTGGGCGTAAGGCAACACCACCGCGCTCAATCATAAACTTAGGCAGGCTGTGGTGGTTGGCCACATCCACTGGGCGTGGATAAGCGCAGGTGTGGCAGAACGACTGCATCACGAGCGGTGCGGTGAACTTGAGGCAGGCTAAGTCCTTGAGCTCATCGCGGGTCATAGGACCGGTAGTGTCTTGCGAGCCCACAGTGGTGACCTTAACCTCGACGTACTCACCTGGGCGTACACCGACCCGGCCACAAGCCTGGCCCACGATCTTTTGGGCACGGGTATAGCCCTGAGTGGAGGCAGGAGCGCTATCAGTTGCGGCAAAGACTGGCGGAATCTCTTGTCCTAAGAAGGCACAAGCACGCGCGGTTAAGGCACGGCCAATGATGAGCGGAATACGACCCCCAGCGCGCACTTCATCCACTAAGCTTGGGCGCAGCTTGAAGCTGGCGATCTGAGCGCCATCTTTAGTCACAATACCTTGGGCATAGTTGACCGTAATGGTGTCGCCCATATTCATCTGAGTGACATCAAGCTCAACTGGCAGCGCGCCCGAGTCCTCTAAGGTGTTGTAGAAGATTGGGGCAATCTTGCCGCCTAAGACCAGACCACCGGCCTTCTTGTTTGGTACACCCTCGATCTCGGCACCGAAGTGGTAGAGCACGGAGTTGGTAGCGGACTTACGCGAGGAGCCAGTACCGACCACATCACCGACAAAGGTGACCGGCAGCTCCTTAGCCTTAAGCTCGGCAATAAGCTTCATTGGGCCGGTAACGCCCTCTTCATCAGCACTCAAGCCCTCACGGGAGTTCTTGAACATGGCGCGGGCATGCAGCGCGATGTCAGGACGCGACCAAGCATCAGAAGCTGGGGATAAGTCATCGGTGGTGATTTCACCGGTGACCTTAAAGACGGTGTAGTCTTGGCTCTCAGGCAAGGCCAGACGTGAGGTAAACCAAGTGGCAGCGGCCCAGCGCCCGATTAAATCTTGAGCCTTAGCATTACCCGACTGAGCAAGTTGTGCCACCTGATCAAAAGCGTCATACACCATCAAGGTGTGCTCAAGCGCGGCTACGGCGTCAGCGGCGAGCTCGGAGTCTTTAAGCAGCTCGATCAATGGGGCGACGTTGTAACCACCCTTCATTTGGCCTAAGAGCTCGACCGCTTGATCAGCGGCGATCACTGGGCTGTCCTTGGCGCCAGTGGCCAAGTCATAGAGGAAGGCCGCCTTAACTTGTGCCGCTTCATCCACCCCAGGTGGCACGCGGTTGGCGATGAGGTTAAACAGCACAGCCTCGCTTCCTGCCGGAGGATCGAGCAAGAGCTCGGTGAGCTCCGTTACCTCTGCGGCCGTTAACGGCAGAGGCTCCACGTGCTGACGCGTGCGCTCATTTGCTTTGAGGAAATAGTCTGACAGGTAATCTTGTGCCATAAGGACCTCACACCGAAACCAAGAAAATTACAGATCCCAAGTTCGGATCTAAGTTTCTAAGTGTAACGACCTTAAGCGGGCGCGGCCTCAATGCACCACACAAGTGCACCATCATGCCCTTCAAGGTGGCTCAACGCCTACCCTTACGCACCCATGCACCATTTAGGCGCACTATTTGAGCGCACTATTGGGCGCGTCCTTTAGGCGCAAACCAATGCGGGTGTAGTCAAAGTACGGGCCCGGATCGCTCTTGCGCGTCGGTGCCACTTCGCTGTGGGACGCCACCCTATCCCCAATTTCTGGATAGGCGGCGTACAAAAGCGGCAAGATAGCGTTTAAGGCGTCGTACTGGGCGTCGGTATAGCCTTGGTCATCGGTGCCCTCGAGCTCAATACCAATGCCAAAATCATTGCACTCCGGCTGGCCCTGATACGAGCTACGCCCCGCGTGCCAGGCGCGATCTAAGAAGGAGACGTACTGGGTAATGAGGCCCTGGCGATTGATAAACAAATGGCTTGAGAGCTCCAAGGGCGCGATATCTTTAAAGTACGGATGAGCATTACCGTCCAGCGTCTTGGTAAAGAGTTGATCGACGTAAGGTCCGCCAAACTGATAAGGCGGCAGCGAGATGCAATGGATCACCACCAAGGAGATCTCATGGCGCGGCCGCGCATTGAAGTTCATGGTCGGCACTTGGCGTACCCCAGGGCCATTGAGCCACCCGGCCACTAAACGCAATTCACTCATGACTGCTCCTCATCATCAGGCTGAAGCTTGCGCGTTCCCTGCAAGCGCAAAGTTCCCACATTCACCACGGTAGCCCCCTGCAAGGACGACTTAGGACGATACTTAGTCGTGGACTTAGCAAGCGTGCCCTTAGCCTTGGACTGAGACGGTGCGGCACTCAGGCGCACTGCGCCCGACAGGCGCAACGACTCCCCAGCATCTTCGCCCCGGCGCTGCACCTTATCAGGCACCAACAACTCAGATAGTGGCACCCCAGCAGATTCAGATAACGGCACCCCAGCAGATTGAGTCGCGTCGAGCCCAGTTTCACGATGCAACTTGGCACCAGGCAGGGGTTCACCATGCTGCGCCTGCTCGCTCTTGCGCGCACTGAGCCCCGCTCCATCAAGCGCATCAACCTTGAGCCCATCGGACAGCGCAGCAGCGATCCCGGTTCCATCATGCGCCTTACCGACCTTGAGCCCATTAGCCGTACCGAGCTCAGTTACCCCCCGCAGTAACTCGTTGTCCTGGTTCTCGACAGGCTGTGCGGTGTGTGACGGTTGGGCCGCTCCCGCCGCTTCAGGCACGGCGGGGCGCGGCTGTACCATACTGTGCGGCGCGCCAGCGGGCAATGACTCTACTTTTAGCGCCTGAGGGCGATATTTAGTGCCCGTCTTACGCGCTGGGGCCTTGCCTTGACGTGGATCTAAGATCTTATCGAGCTCAGCCTGGCGCTGGAGGCGCTCTTGCGGCTGCGATGGCGGCAGCACATCATGCTGCGGCTTAACATGCCACTCCGAATTAGGGTCATCGGTTAGAGACAAATAGGCATCAGGCCCAGGAGGCTCGGCGCGCACTGGCGCACGCTTGCCCGCCTTGGCAATGGCAGGCACGATATTGGGCGCAACTGAGGGCTCGCCCATAGTTAAGGCATATTGTGCCGCCCACGATGGCTCAGTGCGCTCCTTGTCACCGGCCCGGTAGACTCCCTCTTGCAGCGCATCGGTGGTAGGAATGGAGCCCATCATGTATTGATTATATGAGCCGCGTACCGCTTCCTTTTGCGGCCCCATCTCTGGAGCGTCATTTGGGGTCTCAAGGTCAAGCTCTAATGCAATGCCTTGAGCGGCCGCGCGCTTTTGCGCTGATACCAGTTTGCGCAGCCGCGACAGTTCTTGTTTGAGATTGAGGCTTTCCTCAGGGGGCTGGTAGAGAGAGCGCTCCGTGAGATACCAGGTTTCGCGCCAATCAGGGCGCAGCTGATAGGTGCAGTGATCGTAGTCGCGGTACACGTCGTAATAGCGCAAGGTCGGAACCTCTAAGTAGAAGTCCGGCACAAAGATAATCTTGCCCGAGCGCTTGTGCTTTTCGATATAGCCCACGGTCTTGACGTGGGTAGCCACGCACGAGCCTTCTTTACGAGGGGTGGAGTCAGTCTCCTTGACCACCGGGCGCCACCGGGCAAAGTAGGTACACACGCGATAACCGCTGGTGGGATTACCACGCACTTGCAGTTTGAGATCGGGGGGCGGCGGTGGGGTGATGTTGGTCGGCAATAACTTAGGGTCAATGACCGTTCTGCTCGAGTCCTTTCTTTTTCTTCCCATTGCCCGCTTGCCTCAAGATCCTGACGGAAGCCGTCGCACTAAGCCGCGCATCCTACGCGTAAGGCAAAATATACCAACTTTTGCCCAAACACGCCGCGCCCTGCATCAAAAAACGGCAAATTGGCGCTAAAGCAAAACGCAAAGACCGCTGAACACCAAGTGCGCAGCGGTCTTGAAGGGAATCAAAGCTGGGATACCATAAAAGCTGGTATCCAAAAAGGCTTAGCAGCTCTTAGCTAACTACCAGCTGGTGGCCACCCAGGGCTGGGGTAACGTCTTGCCCCAGGAAATCGATCGACTCGTTGTTCTGAGGAGCGCCGATCGTGACCAGCTCGTAATTTTCTTGCTGAGCGAGCACGGCACGCAGCAGCATATTGTTGAGCTTATGGCCGGTCTTGTAAGCACGGAATTGACCTAAGATGCTGTGACCGCTCATGTAGAGGTCACCGATAGCATCTAACATCTTGTGCTTAACGAACTCGTTCGGGTAACGCAGGCCCTCTGGATTAATCACGCGATAATCGTCCAAGACTACGGCGTTCTCAAGCGAGCCGCCTAAGGCCAGATTGTGGCTGTGCATGTACTCGACATCACGCATAAAGCAGAAGGTACGGGCACGTGCCAGCTCGCGCACAAAGGACTGACCCGAGAACTCTAAATGGAAGTGTTGCAGCTCACGCTCCATCGCCGGGTGGTTAAAGTCGATAGTCAAATCAAGGCTAAAACCATCACCTGGGAGGATCTCAGCCCACTTATCGCCGTCTTCGACGCGCACTGGACGCTTTAAGTGGATGAACTGCTTGAGCGCAGGTAACTCTTCGACGCCGACCGACTCTAAGAGGTAAATGAAAGGCTGGGCTGAGCCATCCATCACTGGTAACTCGGGAGCGTTGACGTCAACGAACAAGTTATCAATACCCATGGCGCTCAAAGCCGCAGTTAAGTGCTCGACAGTCGAGATGCGGACGCCCTCGAGGTTGACCAAAGCGGTGCACAGCTGCGTATCGCGCACAGCCTCAGGGGTGCACTCGATCGAAACTTTAGGTGAGAGATCCGTGCGGGTATAGATGATACCGGTATTGGCTGGAGCAGGGCGGAAGGTGACTTCAACCTTGGAGCCTGAATGCAGGCCAATTCCTGTAGCAGAAACCGCTTCTTTAATGGTTCGCTGGAAGATCATGGAATTAGGTCCCTCAAATACCGAAAAAATCCTGAGCCCAGGACGCACAGCAAGTCAACTTAGCAACTGCTGCTCGCCCCTGTTTGATAACGCATTCATTTTACCGCAAAAGGGCGCTGTCAAGCCCCAATTTGTGCGTTAGTTCAAAAAAATCTTACGTGCAAAAATCAGCATTTCGTCGGCAAAAAACTGGGATCCCAGTCCCCTAGCTCACCACCCTTTGCGCTCAAGGCACATTCCACGGGACTTTGCGCCCAGCACCACCCGCGCCCCACGCCGCAAAGATCAATGCGCGCAAACGCGCATTCTTCTCAAGAAAAGAGCACCTGTCAGACAAGCTCAGCTACGCTTCCCCGCAATAAAGTGCGGCCCAGCTTGAATCATTTCCTTCAGAGCTTCCTTGGCCTGCTCCATAGCGCCCAATTGGACAAGCAGCGTCAATTGCACTTGACCTTGCTTTAGGAGCTCAGAGCTGACAAAAGCTCCGTGAAACTGGCATTCCGTATCTGGACCGAGCGCCTTTCTCATCGCGCCCTCAATGAGCTTATCTTGCGCCTTGACGCTGTACTCACAAAGCGAATAAAGATGCAAGCTGCTCTGGGGTACCCTAGACAACACCTCGCGCCATGGCGCGTGTACCACTTGCGCCACTGCCTCTGCCACTGCCTGTTCGCCCTGAGTGCGGACGCAACTGAGCAAGACTTGGAAGCGACAACCTATCGCCTCAATCGCTTGTGCTGAGGAGAAATAAGTCTTATGCTTCGCACTCCAAGAGTTAATTGCGAAACGCACAGCACGGCTCCAGAGCTCATTGACCAAGTTGAAGGCATTCACAATTGAGACATTTTCCCCTTCCAAGAGGCTCAAGCAATCATTGTTGTCGACCATGACGAGGGCATCCACCTGCGCGCACAGCAAATCAAAGTCAACCTCGGCGTAGAGCCGATGCTTCTTGCCCTCAAAGGCAAAAGGAAGAGTCATAAGAGCAACCGTCACAATGCCCAATTCACGCGCGATTTGAGCAATGACCGGACTTGCTCCACCACCGGTACCACCACCTAAGCATGCAACCAAGATCACTAAGTCAGCGCCCGCCAACTCTTGCTTGAGCTCAGCGTAGCTTTCTTCAGCCGCCTTGCGGCCACGCGCGAAATCACAGCCTGCGCCTAAACCACCGCAGCAATCCAACCCAATTTCAATCTTAACCGGAGCTGTCGAGCGCGCAAGCGCTTGTCGGTCGGTGTTAACCACACAGAACTGAGCGCCACCTAAGCCTTGGTTGATCATGTGCTGCACGGCATTACTGCCGCCGCCGCCCACGCCAATCACTTTAATCACCGGAGCGCCCGCCCCGTCTCTATCAGCCTTAGCATCAGTCATAGAAACTCCTTATGTTGGTTCAGTGGGGCTCAAAAGCCTAAGACCGTGCAGTTGCGACCTGTTCTCGAACTTTTTTGCGTTGTCTCAAAGCTCTCGATTTGCACAAACAAGGCGAGGAGCGCGCATCCTTGTGCTAAAAATCGGGAGTCACAACAGCTGCAACTACACAGGCAATTGGTGTCTGGACCAATGAATTTGTGAATTTCAGGAAGAGCTAACTCAGCTTGGTCCTCGATAGTGTGCTCAAACAACGCATACGCTTGCAGGCGAGTATCACGCGAGCCACCTAAAGCCGCACGCCAAGGCGAGTTGAGCGCTTGCGCCACTGCGTCAGCCACAGCATTTTCGCCCTGAGCTTGGCCCCAGCTCACCAATACCTTTCCGCCCCGCGTCACCAGCGCGAGCTGTCGCTCAAACGAAAAAGCATGTTGTTGCCAAGAGGCGATAATGCCCTGCATGGTATGGAACAAGCGCGCGTTGACCTGCTCAAAGGCTTTGTTAATTGAGATAGAGCCATAACGAGGCGACAAACAAGCGTTATTATCATAGGCAATTAGAGCGTCGACATGAGGTGCTAGTTCACACAGAAACCACTGCGCCACCAGCGCATGCTTCTTGCCCTCAAAGGCAAAAGGCAGCGTCACTAAAGCTACTGTCGCAATGCCTAATTCGTGGGCGATTTGAGCTATTGCCAGACTTGCTCCACTGCTGGTGCCTCCGCCCATACCAGCGACCACGATCACTAAATCGGCACCAGATACGATGTACTTAAGCTGTGTTCGGCTCTCCTCAACCGCCTTCAGCCCCTTTTCGTGGCTAAAGAAAGTCCCCATACCACCGGTAGTCTTAGCTCCAATTTGCACCTTTTCAGGAACCGTAGCACGCTCAAGGTCGCGTGCATTGGTGTCAACCACCACCAACTGGACGCCAGTCAAACCGTGCTCCCTCATAAATTGCACGATCCTAGTCCCGCCGCCGCCCACGCCAATCACTTTGATCACCGGAGCGCCCGCTCCGTCGCCATCAGCCTGATCTACGTCCATCGCCACTCCCTATGACTCGTCAAATGAGCTTCAAAAACCCAAGACCGCGCAGTTACGCCCTCAAAGGATTAACCATATCTACGAACGTGCTAGGGCCAATGCGCTCTCACCCCATTTATCTTTGCCCTCAGCTTGAGCGCTGGTCCGAAGATTTAGCCTACACCGTGTGGAAAAGGCTGCTCAGCTCAAATTGGCGCGCACGGCCGTTATGGGATTGCTCATCCTGCGGCGCTGTGCCGCCATCAGTGGTGAAAATAGTAACGACGATCTGGTCTTCAGCAAGATTGTCATCCCAGGCCATGCTGTACTTGATGTCGGCGTCTTCGTCAGCTTCCTGCTGCATCTTGCAGTTAAGCGGCTCCCACTGGGTAATGGGGAAGTTGCGATTCACCCGAGTATGAACCAAGATCCTACGCGCTTTGCTCAGTGGAATTTGATCAAGCAGCGGATAACGCAAGGCTTGCTCTAAGGCATCGCCAACGAAGTTAGCCCCTGAGGCTTGAGCAAAGCCCACCGCAACGCGCCCGGCATTCCTAAAAACTGACACGATATCACTAAAATCAAAGCCGATTAATCCAGGCTTGGAAAATGGCTCTACCACTCCATCCACGACCTGAAGCGCTGCGTCGTTAACTGCGGCACGGGCATCGCACAGCTTGCAGCCAGGTTGCTGCAAGAACTTGTTGGGATCACAAACCAAGAGCGCATCCAAACTCGCCTCAAGCTCAGCAATGCCGTACTGGGCACAATTAATTCGGTCAATTGTCTCGTAGCTAAAGGGTGGGATCACCACACCAATGGTCAAAGCGTCCGTGGCACGCGCTACCCGCGCGATATCGGTGACAATGCCCGTTGCGGTATATCCCCCCAGGATCGCCACCACAAAGAGCAAATCGTAAGGCTTCAATATAGCATGCAGTTGCTCCCGATCAGCTTGCGCCGCGATGTGTTCAAGCGGAGTTCGAGTGTCGGCATGACCGTCATAACTCAACAGCACTAGCGTGTCGGCCCCCGAACGCTCTAAGGCTGCCCTGTTCCTGTCTATCACAAGGAACTCACAATCTTCGCACGAGGTGTGCTGCCGCAAATAGTACAGTAGGTCACAGGTCTCGTAACCTACTCCCACTATGCCTAGCCGGAAGGCTCTTATCCCGTTTTCGCTCGTATCATCCGGCTGATACGCTGGATTATTGGCAGCAGATGGACTGCGCAAGATTGAATCAATCGACAAATTACAGTACATATCATCCTTCCCTTAAGCCCTATCTTGCTCCACTGCGCAGCGATTATTGATTAGATTGAGCTTGAGCAGCCATTGCTGATTTACGGCACAAGCTCGATTCAGGCCTGAGACTTGCCCTGGATGGAATTAGGTTGGGTCTTAGCTTAGATCTTCTTGCGGAAGATCTGAGACATCTCAGGATCGTCCCAATCATCGTTAACCTGAGGTGGCACCTTGCGACGGCTACTAGTGGAAGATTCGGCTTGCATGACAAAACTCAGAGGCTTTACCGTTTTGCCTTTGTGCTGAATAAAGGCTCAAGCCTCTGAGCTGGCTTGCCAAGGGTCGAGCACCTAGAGGTTTTGCTATGCAAGCCGAATCTTCCACTAGCATTGGAACGCACAGCGGCCATTTGGTTCTCATTCTTCGGAGCCTCGTCCCCGGAAATACCGGCGATCAGAATAGTAATAGCGATCTGGTCTTCTGCAATCTCGTCGTTAAAAACGATTCCGTACTTGCAGTAGGCCTCTTCGTCGAAATATTCCTGGATCTCGCGGCTAATCTGCTCCCAATTGGTAATTGGGAAGTTGCGGTTAACGCGGGCGTTAACGAACAGACCGGATGCTTTCTTGAGGTCCACCTGCTCTAGCAGCGGATAATGCACGGCCTGCTTCACGGCATCAACCACAAAGTTTTCGCCTGAGGCTTGAGCAAAGCCTATTGCAGCCAAGCCCCGGCCCTTAAAAACGGTCAGCACATCAGAGAAGCCTAAATTAATATATCCAGGCACTGCGCAGGGCTCAATGAAGCCAAGCAATATGTGAAGCACCACAGAGTTCACTTCCTCGTGAAGCTCACGCCGGTTGCAGCCTGTTTGTGGCAAGAGCTGATTGGGATCAAGGGCAAAGAGCGTACCCATCTTGGCCTCAAGCTCAGTAAGGCCGTATTGAGCACACAGGCTACGATCCTGGCCCTCGCTACTTAATGGTTGCAGCCCAATACCAATGGTCAAAGCACCGCTAGCTCGCGCGACCTGTGCTAGGTCAAGAGCTACCCCCAAAGCAGAGCGCTCCCCAAGATCAACGAGCACAAAGACCATATCAGAGCCAGCCAATGGCTGCCTGATTTCATCTAAATCGGCCGACTCCGATAAGCGATCCAAATCATAGGGCGCTACAGCATTTGCGGCAACTGTGGGCTCACTTCCTGCGTTTTTTAACAGCACTTGGGTCATGGCTTCCGAACGTTTGAGGGCTTCCAAATCTTGATCAACTGCAATGAAATCGACTAAAACATGGTGCGTGTGTTCGCTCAGGTAACGCACAATGTCACAGGCAGCACTCCCTACCCCCACGAAACGAACCACATCAGAGGACTCCCAGTCCCAGTCATACCACTTTTTGCTGGTATCAGTCTTGGTCCCAGTCGGTAGCTCACTAAAGGGCTTCAACATAATTGAGTCGATCACCAATTGCTCGGGCATAAACATTCCTCTCCTAAGCCTGTAACGGCTCAGCCAAACCACTCACGAACAGCGTCACTACCATCTGGTCTTCGGCCATCTGGTCATCAAAGACGAGACCGAATTTGCAATCAGCCTCCTCGTCCGCGTACCTCTGAATCTCGCGGTAAATCTGCTCCCACTTGGCAATGGGAAAGTTGCGATTGACTAGTACAGGTTAACATAAATTTTTTCATTTGGTGTATAATAACAGCATCACTGTTCGATCACAATAGGAGATT
>CALXOW010000008.1 GCA_944390115.1 uncultured Anaerobiospirillum sp. | reverse complement strand
AGCAATAAAACCGCATAAATATGACCTTTTCTCAATCAAAGCTACAACTGAGTGTCAACCTTACTGGAAGTTAAGGAGTTACCTATATTACTGCCGCAAGGAAGTCATACCTTGCATGCCTGATTTACTCAAGCTCTAACCATCGTAGGTGGTTGGAGCTTATTTTTACCATCTCGACCAGCCTATTGCACGACAAGATTCAGGTAAACTTGCGTTTTAGCGCAACATTCTTTAAAATATATTAAAGCTTTTAAGCGGGGATAATAGATAGATAGATAGATAGATAGATAGAGCAACTTTTATGCCAATAATCTATCTATTAAGCATCTACTTTTCTTTTATTTAAGCCATTACCTAGCCAACTACTTTTGATCATTCTGATCTAAGTCCTTACTGCCATTGACTAAAGTGTCAGACGCGGGCACACCACATCGCCTCGCACGATGTTCCGCCGTCTCGTTTCTACCCGACTCACACAATTTGGGGAAAGAAAAATGGCAGTTTACGTAAATACTAACGTCTCGTCCTTAAATGGCCAACGTTACCTCAACAATGTTCAGAATAGCCTGAACACCACCTACACCCGCCTGTCCTCGGGCCTGCGCATCAACTCGGCTAAGGATGACTCAGCAGGTCTCCAGATCGCCGACCGCTTAACCTCCCAGATCAACGGCTTAAACCAAGGTAACCGCAACGCTAACGATGGTATCGCTCTGGCTCAAACCATTGAGGGCGGCCTCGACGAAGTTTCGAATATGCTCCAGCGCATCCGTACCTTAGCCGTCCAATCCGCTAATGGTACTTTAGGCGCTGACGACCGCAAGTCGATCCAAAATGAGGCCGACTCCTTAACCGCAGAAATCACCCGTATTGCCGAGCAAACTACCTTTGGTGGCAAGACCATCCTGGCTGGCTATGCTACCGACTCAATTTATGGCACGATTGCTACCTTAAAAACCTTAACTGGTGGCAATATTACTGGTGCTAAGATGACCTTACATGTTGGCGCCAATACCGACGATAGAATCGAGATGGAAGTTTATAGCTTTTTATTCAGCAAGTTGGCAGCAGCAGCTGGTTTAAAAGTTAGTGGCACATATGCTGATGATACCGTAAGGCAGACAGGCTTCTACCTTTCTGCCCAAAGTCAGGCTAATGCATCGATTGAACAAATCGACAAGATGATCTCTGTCGTTGACTCGCAGCGCGCTGACTTAGGTGCGATCCAGAACCGCTTAGAGTCCTCGATCCGCAATCAGTCGAACGTATCGGCTAACTCCGCTGACGCTCGTTCGCGCATCCGTGACGCAGACTTCGCTGAGGAGTCGGCCAACCTGTCGCAGCAGAGCATCATCCAGCAGGCTGCTACCTCTATGCTGATGCAGGCTAACACCCGTCCTCAATTAGCTCTCTCCATGCTTGGCTAATCTAGGCTCGCTCGGGTTCTAATTGGTTCACCGCAAAATAGTAGGGATTCGACCACAGCCGTCACCTACTCATAAAGGTCTTAAGTAGCTAACACATTGCGGTGAGCCTCTAATTTGAGGATTTCACAATGGCAGTTTACGTAAATACTAACGTCTCGTCCTTAAATGGCCAACGTTACCTGAACAATGTTCAGAATAGCCTGAACACCACCTACACCCGCCTGTCCTCGGGCCTGCGCATCAACTCCGCTAAGGATGACTCAGCAGGTCTGCAAATCGCCGACCGCTTAACCTCCCAGATCAACGGCTTAAACCAAGGCAACCGCAACGCTAACGACGGTATCGCTTTAGCCCAGACCGTTGAAGGTGGCCTCGACGAAATCTCGAACATGCTCCAGCGCATCCGTACCTTAGCCGTCCAATCCGCTAATGGTACTTTAGGCGCTGACGACCGCAAGTCGATCCAAAATGAGGCCGACTCCTTAACCGCAGAAATCACCCGTATCGCTCAAGATACTACCTTTGGTGGCAAGACCATCCTGGCTGGCTATGCTGCCACTGGCGGCTCCATTTATGGTACGATCGCTACCTTACAAACCTTAACAGGTGGCGATATTACTGGTGCTAAGATGACCTTACACGTTGGCGCCAATACCGACGATAGAATCGAGATGGATGTCTATAGCTTTGTCTTCAGCAAGCTGGCCGAAGCCGCCGGTTTAGCCGATGCCGACTTCAACGAATCTGTTGGTTTCTATTTAAGCACACAAAACGATGCCAACGCATCAATCGAGACTATCGACAAGATGATCTCTGTCGTTGACTCGCAGCGCGCTGACTTAGGTGCCATCCAGAACCGCTTAGAGTCCTCGATCCGCAACCAGTCGAACGTATCGGCTAACTCCGCTGATGCCCGCTCGCGTATCCGTGACGCAGACTTCGCTGAAGAGTCGGCCAACCTGTCGCAGCAATCGATCATTCAGCAGGCTGCTACCTCGATGCTGATGCAGGCTAACACCCGTCCTCAGCTGGCTCTCTCGATGTTAGGCTAATTGCTCCCTAGAGCTACTAACTGAAGAGATTAAGGGCCTAGCATAGCCCTTAAGCCAAAGCCTGACTGACCAAGTGTCAGTCAGGCTTTGCTCAATCACGCCCCAATTCTTAAAGCGCGTTGCGAGCGCGCTCATTCCCCAAGATTTGCTGAGCTCAGGTCGCGCCAGCTCAGTTACCGATTATGTCAGGCAAAAATCATATACTGCCGCAAGGTCGACAAGCCTTGCACGCCTGACATGCCTAAGCTCCAGCCATTTTGGATGGTTGGAGCTTATCTTTGCCCTGAGCTCAAGTAGGTTCAATCAAAAGGCACTCTGGGGATTCGTTTAGCTTGAGCTAACGCTCAGCTTTATGCCCAAGCACACCAGCCTTTAACGGCTTTGGGCTTCACCCGACGTTATGACATGAACAATCATGCCCCTATGAGCTTACGCTCTCAGGTCGCGAGCATTGTGCGCACGTACGGTACCGTGACGCCCGCACTAACCGCCATAGACCACTTGGAGACGTGCCACGCTCAACTTTATGCCGCCACGCAACAACTCCCAAGTACGCTGTCCCCAATTCCTTCTCAGCTTCTACCAGATACCTTAGTTGCCACTTATCACCATAAGTACCTAGGACCTCAGTACACCTTGCTCTTTTGTCTGGAGCAGAACAACTTAAGCCCTGAATTGGCGCGCCTGTTAGCCGCTTACGCCAAGGCTACTTGGTGGGAGCAAGTTGACCATACCATCACCGGCTTTGCCCAAACCATTGTGGTAGTGAACTCAAGCGAGCCCCATAGTGCCATAAGGGCTTATTTAAGCCAATTTCCCGAGCTTAAAACCTGCCTTGACGCCGGTATCATCACCATTTGGCCCAACTTCCTATTGACGCGTAAGGGACAAGCCATCACTGAACCGTTTTTAAGGGGCGCTAAAGCCCACACAGTCTTGCTCTTAGGCTATGGTCCAGAAGAGACTGAGATCTATGAAATGCTAAGGCAAGCAGGCTGCACGGTTGACCATTGGACGGCACCGGTCACAGCCGAGCTAATTAACCGCTACGATTTGGTGCTGAGCTACGGCTATCGCCATATTCTCAAACCAGGTTTACTTGCAGCTCTCAAGCGCCCCATCATCAATCTGCACATTTCTCTGCTGCCCTTCAATCGGGGAGCCTCACCCAACTTTTGGTCGTTCTACGACAACAGCCCCAGTGGAGTCAGCATCCATCTGATCGATCAAGGCACCGATACCGGGCCTGTGTTGTGGCAGCAGTTACAACTATGGTCGGCCCCAAAGCTTACGCTAGACAATGCCTTGCTGACGCGCTATACCCTGTATGGTGGAGCAGCTGTGGGAACTATGACTTTTGCCTCCAGCTACCAAGCATTGCGTTCAAGTATCGAGGCACTATTTGCGGCCAACCTTGATACGATATTACACCATGACTTGAGAGCGCAGCCCCAAAAGGGACTTGGCACCTACCACAAGGTGGCAGACTTTCCTGCTTTGTTCAGCGGCTACAACGCTACTATCGCTGAGGAATGCACTCGGCTTCACCGAGAATTGCGGAGCTAAGACAGCACCTGCCCAACTACCGCTTATATCAGGCACAAGGTCGACAGACCTTGCAGACTGACATGCCTAAGCTCCAGCCATCTAAGATGGTTGGAGCTTATCTCGCACATTTGGCACCAAGAAAATCGATTTTCTAGGAATGGCCATTACAAGCCAATCTTAACGCGTCATGGCGGTGTACTGCCCATAAAAGCATAACCTCCACCCCATGGATGCATGTGGTAAAACCGCGAAAATAAGGGGCTTTACTTAATTCGTTAGCTCTGGTGCCAAATATGCGTTATCTTTGGCTGGCATCAAGACACAGCTCCACAGATAGCCAGCTCTATGTCCGAGCCCTACTGTTCACGCTAAGGCTCCAACTCAAGATCTCTCAAGCGCCCGCACCCAGCGCTTTGCCTCCAATTTCTTGCCGACGATCCGGCACCTTAATTTGCCATCAAACGTACTTGAGCGCTTCCG
Organism: uncultured Anaerobiospirillum sp.; assembly: GCA_944390115.1. Taxonomy (GTDB): domain Bacteria; phylum Pseudomonadota; class Gammaproteobacteria; order Enterobacterales; family Succinivibrionaceae; genus Anaerobiospirillum. Next base: position 74,900 of record CALXOW010000008.1, on the reverse strand, counting down.
TGTAACTTCTAAGGTCGCAAGCTCGACGTGCGGATCGGTCACAGCCTGGCTGCCCCTATCAGTGAGGAGCGTTAGACCGTAGCCACAATAGCGTGGACTAAGCGCAGAGCGATGATGAGGCGGTCTTCGTTTCTAAAGCGTTGCTCGAGGATTGGTCCTAACTTCTCTAAGTCCTGCTGGAGGTCGCTTAGCTTGTTGTCGTCTAAGTGCTCGCAGTACTTGTCGCTAAAGTCCATCAGCTGCTCAATGGAAGTATCAAGCTTAGGCAACACGCGCTGCGCAATCGAGAGCGAACGCCCTGAGGCATTCTCTAACAGCTCCACAATCTTTGGAAACAGGTCAAAATGCCCGTGCGAGACGTAGTCGGTTAGGTGGTTGCAAAAGTCGACGACTTGGGCGACGGGTGGATAACTTGGTCCTTCTTGGTCGAGGTCCGGCTCGGGCCGAGCAAACTTCGGATCTTGCGGCGCCAAACCCAAGAGCTGCATGTACTTGAGCACGAGCTCTTGGCGCAAGCGAATCATGTCGTTGATCCACTCATAGCGGGAGTCCACCTGCTGGAGCGTGGTATTAAAACCATGAATTGCGTTCGTTGCCATAAGCACCTCCACCCTCTTCCCGTCAGGGCGCAGCTGCCACGAAGCGTGCCCCTACGGACTGATTAAGACTTCAGAGCCTAGACTCTGCTTAACACCATCATAACAAGGGTGCGCTCTAATGGAACAAACTGGGCTTAATCCCGTGAGCTAGCTCAAATCCACACTTGGTAGCCGCAGCTCTAAGCCTCCGTCTTAGCCGCCGCGCCTGAAGGCGCGCTGCGTATTTTTTGGTGTGGATAGAGACACGAAGCCCGCTGGCAGGTGACAAGCGGGCTTGGAATTTAGTGGGCAGCAGCGGTGACCTGCTGTTGGCCGCCACTTACGACATCTGCAACTTCATCGACCGTGCTGGTATCTGTGACCTCAGTTTGAGCGGTAGTATGAGTGCTGTTGTCGCTCTGGGCGGTTGCGGTCTCGTCAGGCTCACTTGCGACCTTGGCCACCAGCTCGTTTTCGTAGAGCTCCTTCTTAAAGACCGCGACGTTCGCATCAAAGCGCGCGCGATTCTTCTTAGCTACGGCTACGTCCTCGTTAGCGGGCAGCGTAACGCGCATGGCGTTAACGGCGCGGCCATTGCGGCGTAACTCGTAGTGCAGGTGCGGACCAGTCGAGATGCCGGTATTGCCCGAGCGCGCGATAACCTGACCGATCTTGACGCGCTGACCTGGCTTCACTAAGAGCTTGCTTAAGTGCATGTAGACCGTGGAGTAGCTGTTGTGGTGGCGCATCACAATGTAATAACCGGCCGAGCGCGAGTACTTGGCAATCTCCACAATGCCGTCAGCAGGCGATACGATCGGAGTGCCGACCCGTACCGCAAAGTCGGTGCCGTTATGCGGTCTGACCTTACCCGTGACTGGGTGCTTGCGGTTTGGATTGAAGTGGCTTGAGATAATGACCTTGCCGTCGATCGGGAAGCGTCTAAAGGTCTTGGTCGAAGTGTTGTAGCCGTTCTCGTCGTAGAAACGATCATCGGTAAGATTACGGAAGGCGGTTAAGGTGCCGACCTTGCGCAGCTTAAGCTCGATCGCGTTGATCTTGCCATTGCCCTTGTCTTCAGAGAATAAGACGCGAACCGAGTCGCCTGGCTGAATTTGCTTGGTGAAAAGCACGCGGCCACTGAATAAATCGGTGATCTGGCGGATCTCATTGTAGGTTAAGCCCGCATCATGGGCGGCCACCGAGAAGCTCTCACCGGCGCCAATCTCAGCTACTACTAAGCGCCCGCGCTGCTTGTAAGCAGGTAAATTGTCCTCGTCTAATAATGGCTTGATCGTGCCGTCAGGACCTGCCAAATAAACATTGGTGCCCACTGGTTCGCGCGTGACGGTAAAGTCTAAGTTAGGACCATCCTTACGCTCAAAGCGCCACTGCTCATCGCCATTGATCTGCTTAACAAAGCCGGTCAGATTGTTATGATCGTCAAAGCAGAAATAAAGCTTGTTGCCGGGAATGAGGTTGGTTAAGGAATTGCCGACCGTCTCATTGTTCGCAATGGCCATCGTGACGCTGTATGGGATATTTAAGTCTGAGAAGATCGAGCTTAAGGTATCACCACGTTGAATCTCTTCGGAGAGCCACACTGGCGGCAGGTCAGCCGGCTCGGGCTCAGCTAATTGCTCATCAAAGGCCAACTCGTCGCTTAAGGTGAGATCAGCGGTGACGTCAACTTCGTCATAGTTCTCAAACGCACCCGCCTGAGCGGTGTAGACCTCTTGCTCCAGCGAGCCATCGAGCGACACCTCAACTGGGTACTCGGCCTCATCGGTCAATAAAATATCGGTTAAGGAGCGGGTCGGATCGAGCATGCCCTCATAGGTACCGTAGTTCTCATCTGAGACGGCCCCGTAAGTGAAATCCTCGGTAGGTGCAGTGCTGACCACCTGTGGCTGCGGTAAAACGAAGTAGAGCGAACAAGCTATGGCAGCGGTGCCCACGATAGCAATCACATGCTTCTTGGAAAGTGGATACTTACTTAAAGCAAGGTCATCTTGGTAGATAAAATCTTCTGTCTGCATGGGATTGCCACGTTTACCATGTCCTAGGCTCATCCTAAGTCATGGCGTCCTTTGTCAGTCTTAAGCTTGGGCTACAAGCTCACACCAGCTACTAACCAAGACCGCGCCCAACGCAATTACCTGCGTCATTACTGACGTAAATGCTTACGCCCTTGAGGTGTAATTGGTTGCGCAATAGATCTTGACACCACAAATATTAGTACCGCAACTACTGTGCCTTAGCACGATCTTGCGACCACTACACAATAGACGCACCCTAGTTGCAAAAGTTCCACCAAAAAGCGCACGTGCGCCCCCATCTTGCGCCCGAGTACACGATCTCCACTTAATCTTGCACTTGATCAAGCACTAGATCGCATCAGGCTTGGGACGGACTTTCGTGAAGCAAGTACCACAAAGCTCATCATTCTGCCGGAAAAAATTATTAATTTCCATGATCTAAGGCGCATTCCACACAGAGTGTGACGACGCTTGCATAAGCGGAACGTCGTAAGTGGGCGTGGCCGCTAATGCTGGACGGCGCTTATGCGCGGCAGCACTTTACAGGACAGCACTTTACAGGCAGAACCGCGCTTTAGACACTTATGAGCAAAGCAACTCGTCAAGGCGCGGTGAAACTTCGTACTGGCAGGGCTTTAGCAAGGCTTGTACCCAAGCCGTGAAGATCTGTGCGTCTGCGCTGCGCGCGTTGATTTTGGCGCATAAATTGCGGCCAAATGGGCTATACTTTTGGTTTTAGATCATTTAGTCCTTGCGGCAGGTGATCTTCGGGGCATTTGGCCCTCATTCTTTTTGTTCCGAGGTGTTTGTCGTGCTGTTTGGCGAAAAGTTCTATCCGCTGCTTAACAAGATGCCTGCGTGGCGTCACTCCCTCTTTGCCTTAGTTCTGGCTACGCGCCAATACCCGAACTTCGCCCTGTGGTGCGAGGTCAAGGAAGTTCAAGGCAAGACGCAGTACCTCAATGCCTTAAAGGCCTGCTGGCACTTTCACTACGACAAGTTCAACCATGTCGATTTAAGTGCCGCTTTCGATGAGATCGCCCCATTCTTACCAATGGAGCTGGAGGAGTACTCCGAAGGCGATTCCTTTGCCTTTGATGCAGCGGTTATGCTCGATGCTGCACTCTCGTCGGTGCCAGATAACACCAAGGGGGCGCTCAACGCCTCGCAAGCTTCGCTTGCTTCGGTCATTCGCTATTGCGAGCACGCCTTTCCAGATAATTGCGCCACCGAAGAGGACTTACTCGACCTCACCCCAATTCAGGCTGAGATGTCCTTTCAGATCGATCTGATGGAGCAAGTACGCCAGCCCCGCTCTAAAGAGAACGTGGTCGAGCTGTGCCGCCTGGCTTTAGAAAGCGGCTGCTCCAATATTGGCTTGGAAAGCGAGCTCACCTTCGAGGACTTCAGCGAGTGCTTTGTCAGCTCAGACCATGCCATCCCGCAAGACAACGCCGACGAGGAATTAGACGAAGAGTCAGCAGAGCTCGAGCCTGATGAGCTTGAAGGCCTCACCCCAGCAGTCCGCTCTACAAGCGCAGAGCGCTCCGACTACGATGAGGCCGCCGATCCTTGGAATGAGCAAGATCTGATTGTCTTTAGTCCCGATTGCCCTGAAGGCTTCACCCCACCTAAAGATCTGCACGCCCAATTAGCCGCAGCTCATACCCCAAGCGCCGCCGCTAACGAGCAGCTCGACTCAGATGAAAGTGACGAGCAGGCTGACGTGGATGCTGCTGATATTTGTGGCGACGACTCCGCTGACTACGATCAGGACGCGGCCGACTATGACACGGCTGCTGCCCCGCAGTCGGTGCCGTCCTATGCCGAAATGAAGGCGCGCGAAGCCGCCTTGGCTACTTCGGCTCAGGCCAATGCCGATCAAGACCTGGAGCTGGCGCCGCACGAACCTGATGATAGTGCCTCCTCGTTTGAGGTGGCCCCTGAGGATTTAGCGCGCACTGCCCACAATCTGCGTCAGGCCTTAGCCGAGCAAGAAACGGCCGCCGCGCTGCTGGAGCAGCTCACCGCCAACAATGAGCGCTTAGGCGCGGAAGAAGAGCTCATCATGGCGCAAGCCCAAGCGATGGCTCAGGACGAAGCCCGTGCCCGCAGCGAGCACGTCTTTAATAGCCCGCAGGCGCCGGAAGTAGGACCACAGGTACCTGCTACCAACCCTGACGATGCCGATGGTGAGGTTGATGTCGACCTGGAGTTTGAGCGCATCGCTCAAACCGCCGCGTTGCTTGAGCAACAGCTTGAGCAGGAGCTGCTCTTAGAGACCGGCCAGGACTTAGATAGTATTATCGCCTCGGGCGCCGATCCTAGCACCTTACGCCGCCACGATGATGAGGGCGCGCAGGAGCAGCCTGGCAAGTCCAAGCATGCGGGCGGCAAGGGTCATAAGGACGGCAAACACCATAAAGGCCACCACGATCACCATAAGGACAAGGGACCTAAAGACGGTAAGGACTCTAAGTTTAAGTCCGAAGATAAGGAGCACGGCCCTAAGGGCAAGTTCAAGGGCGATAAGCCGTTTAAGTCCGGTAAGGACAAGGACGGCAAGTCCGATAAGTGGGGCAAGCCATTTAAGAGCGATAAGCACCACGCTAAGGGCGACAAGCCTTGGCACTCCGAGCAAGAGGGCAAAACTTTTAAGGACAAGGACGGCAAGCCTGGCAAGTCCGGCAAATGGAGCAAGAGCGAGAAGCCATTCAAGGGCGACAAGCCATTCAAGGATGGCAAGGGCTTTAAGGGCGATAAGCCGTTTAAGGACGGCAAGCCAGGTAAGAAGCACGGCGGTAAGGGCCATGAGGGCGCTGCCCCTAAGGTCTTCGGCGCCCACGCTCCAAAGGGTAAGACCGTCTAACTGAGCTGAGCCTGCCACGAGGCGGGCTGCCGCAAAAAAGGGTCCTTGAGATAGTCTGGGGGAGAGCCTCGCGTTCAACAGGGGTATTCTGTGGGCAAAAGGTCTATTTCAATCCATTTTTAGAGTTGTTTGCTGCTACGACACCAGCTTCACTCCCCAAGACTCTCTCAAGAGCCCAAAAAAGTCGCGCCTTGGTGTGCCGCTGGTGCCAATCGGCGGTACACTAAGCCGGTTAAGTTGCGATATCTGGTTTGCTGGCAAGCCGCTCAATGCACTGGGCATGTGCCTTGCGTGCCGGACACAAGTGAGCTAGTTGCATTTTTTGTGAGCAAGCTTGGATTAACTTTGACTATTGCATCTAGATTTAAGCGTTAGCGCTTATACTGTAAGAGACAAATGAGTGGCCGCGCGGCTTATCTCGTGCGCCCGTTTTCTTAGTCTTACCCGGTTTTGTGGGACTTTTGTGAGAGTTTGTGATGGAACGTCGTAGATATTCGCGCATTTACCTTGATTTAGCCGGTGTCCTTGAGTCTGAGGTCCAACACCGCAGCTTTGATGTCCACGTCCGTGACGTGTCCTTAAAGGGTGCCTTTGTGGAGCTCGCTAACTACGAGGAAGATCCACATCTGTTCAAGGGCCAAAAGTACAAGCTCGTCATCACCTTGCAGGCCACCACCAAGATCGTCATGTATATGACTTGCCGTCACGTTATGGGCAAGAAGTTAGGCTTAGAGTGCAATCTGATCGAGCCTGATTCGATCTCGCACTTAAAGCGCTTAGTTGAGATGAACATTGGCCGCTCGGATATCTTAAACCGCGAGCTCAACGTGCTCATCAACAACGGCTAGCATTTAGCCCCTATTTTGTGGGCTTAAATCCCGCCAACTTGAGCCAGCATTTTGCTGGCTTAAGTTTTTCTGGGCCCAGAGCCCAATCGTAGCACCGGACCCCGGCACTGACCCCAAGGAGCCACCGCAGAACATCTGATCCGAGGGGCGTGACCCATGGGACAGCGCAGCGCCCGCTCCCACATACCGCGCCCGCTGCCACGTACCTACCAGCTTTTCTTTTTTTTTCTCGTAGGCGCAGCGCCCTTGTTTGCTGTTCGTGAGCGCACGTGGGCCGTTGCGCGCGCAAGGCTTAATTGGTGCGCTTTAGGCACTAGACCAAGTCGACCAGCTCCTGGATATTCTTGACCGGCACCAGGTGCAGGTTGCCGATCTGATTTTTATTGCGCGGGGCATTGTCCGCTGGGATGATCGCGGTCTGAAAGCCTTGTTTTTCGGCTTCGTTGAGGCGCTCGAGGCCGGATTGCACTGGTCTGATTTCGCCGGTGAGGCCAATCTCACCAAAGGCAATAGTGGTGCGCGGCAGCGGCCGCTCGTTAAAGCTCGAGAGCAACGCCAGGATAAGCGGCACATCCGAGCTGGTGCCATCGATCTTCACACCACCGACCACATTGACGAAGACGTCTTGGTCCGCCAGCTGAATGCCCGCATGGCGGTGCAGTACCGACAGCAGCATCGAGAGACGATTGGTGTCGGTACCCAGCGACAGTCTTCGTGGGTTGCCATATTGCGAGATATCCACTAGGCATTGCAGCTCGACTAAAAGTGGGCGCGTACCCTCCCACACGCAGGTGGCCAAGGAGCCAGGGGCGACCGTTTCTTGGCGGTTTAAGAAGATCGCCGATGGATTCTTGATTTCGTGCAAGCCCTTATCAGTCATAGCAAAGACGCCGATCTCATTGACCGCGCCAAAGCGGTTCTTATGGCAGCGCAGCGTTCTAAAGCGCATGTCCGCACCTGCCTCTAAGATCACCGAGCAGTCGACACAGTGCTCCAAGACCTTAGGGCCGGCTAGGCTTCCTTCCTTGGTGACGTGACCGACTAAGAAGATCGCAATACCGGTGCGCTTAGCAAATTGGGTTAAGGCCGCCGCCGACTCGCGCACTTGCGTGACCGCACCAGGGGCGCTATCAACGCCCTCAACGTGCATCACCTGAATCGAATCCACCACCAAGACCGCCGGTTTTTCTTGCTGCGCTAAGCGCATGATGTTATCAATCGAGGTCTCAGCGGCAATGCGCACGCGCTCGGTGGGTAGCACTAGGCGCTGGGCGCGCAGCGCTACCTGCTCTAAGGACTCTTCGCCCGTGATATAGAGCACCGGCGTGGTCGCTGAGAGCTTGCACACGGTCTGAAGCAATAAGGTCGACTTACCAGCGCCCGGATTACCGCCGATTAAGACCACTGAGCCAGGGACAATGCCGCCGCCTAAAACACGGTCAAACTCACCGTAGCCAGTGTGCAGACGCGGGGTCTGAGCAATCTGGACGTTAGCCAGGTTCTCGACCTTACCATCGGCCATACCGGCAAAGCCGCCCAAGGCCAAGGAGCGTACCGCCGAGCGCTCGGCCGCAGGTCCTGACATATGGACTTCTTCAATCGAGTTCCACTCGCCGCAGGCCTTACACTGGCCTTGCCAGCGGGTATATTCCGCGCCGCAATTCGTGCAGACAAACATCGTTTTGGCCTTGGCCATGACGCCTCCTGTTAAGCTACGGTCACAACGCTGAAGCCTACCTGAGCGCCCGGTGCTACCAAGGTCTCAGGCTGCGCTGCTTGGTCAAGCTTGATGCGTGCGCCGAGCATCGTCAGATCGCAGTGATTGATGAGATTGTGCACCTGGGCTTGAACCTTAGGCTTGGCATGATAGGCCAAGGCAAAACCACCTTCGGCCATCATGATGAGATCGTTGGCACCGTCGCCCACCACAATGATCTGCGCTTTTGCGATCTGGTTTTGTTCCTTGAGACTACGCACCAAGGCCGCTTTAGCCTGGCCATCGACAATCGGGCCTGACACCTTGCCGGTAAAGTGACCGCTCGCATCGACCTCTAAGCGATTGGCGGCAATCTGATTGTAGTGGGCGTGTTCGTCAAGCGCGGCAATCAAATTATGAAAACCACCTGAGGCCACACAGAATTGGGTTTTGTCGTTGGCCTGACGCGCCGTATCCATTTCAGTGATGAGTTGATCAAGACCTGGAGTCCACGGCATATGGGCCCGAACATCCGCGAGCACCTGCTGAGCATTGCCGCCTTTAAGTAAGGCGACGCGCTTTTGCAGCGACTGGCTAAAGTCGAGATGACCTTGCATCGCCTGCTCGGTGATAGCTGCCACTTGCTCGTACACCCCTAAGCGGCGCGCAATCTCATCAATGCCCTCGATCTGCACCGAGGTCATATCCATATCCATGACCACGGCACTACCATGAACGGCCGCCTCCCCATGATAGAAATTAGGGAAAGGGTCATACCAGACGTCACAGTTAAGCGCCCCGTTTAAGACGGCGCTGCGTAAGGCCTCACGCCCAGCGCCGCTTAACGGTTGTGCGACCTCAAGCAAGACGTAGCAGCCCTGCTCACTTGCAGTGAGCGCACTATTAAAATCAGGCAAGGCGAGCTCAGCGCCATAGGCTGTAGTGAGGAGCTTGGTCAGCTCTGCCTCTATCTCCTTGGTGCTGGTACCGTGCTGAAAGCCGACCCAAAACTCGTGGGTCTTACCCTGCTGTGCTGCCTTGCTGTGAGCCATGCGCCCTCCGCTTGAGTGATTATTGAATAAGCTTGTCACTTTAGCGGGCCGCTTTCAGGCTGTCAACGCGCTGGGCAATCCGCGCCAAGAGCGTGCCCTCGTAAGGACCACGATCCCAGTCCGTCTCAAGACACCAGCTTCCGGCAAGCTCCGGGGCTGTGAGCAGCGCCCGCCACTTGTGCTCTTGCTCCGGCCGTAACACCTTAGGCCCCAGGCCCAGCTTGAGCCCGCGCGCCACCAGCTGTAAGGCGGCCGCGACCTTGCCGCTAAAGCCATGGACAATGCCGGTAATCTGCTTTGACCTCAGCACTGCCAACAGCGCGCTTTGCGCTCCGACACAGTGCAAGCTGTAGGCACCACACCTATCCTGCGTGGCGGCGATAAACTCATTGAGCAAAGCTTGCTGCTCATTTAGGGGCAAACAACCGGGGTGTTTTTGATCTAAGCCCACCTCACCCCAGCACGGCCCCAACAACTGCGGCTGATCGCGTTTGAGCTCATCGTACAGAGCAATGAGGCCCGCAAGCTCGCGCTCAAAGGTGGCAGAATTAAGAAACCACGGATGCAGTCCCAAGCCCAGACTAAAGCGCGCCTGAGCCTCAGGGGGCAGTGCCCGCAGCGCGGCCGCGACGCGCTGCGCGTTATCAAGCGTGGTGCTGTAAAGACTAAAGTGCGCCACCGGGCTTTTAAGGTAGCTCAGTAAACAGGCCTGAAACTCCCCCTCTGAGGACGCCAGCAGATGACAGTGACTATCCGTTAACCTGTCCCCAGGCCCCAAACTTAAGGAGGCCTCATGACAAGATTGCTCCGCTCTTGGCGTCGTGAGTCCCGCACAGGCCGTTGCCATCATGGAGGTTGCCATCATGGGGGCCGCCGACATGGGATCCGCCCTAGAGGTCACAGGTGGCGCGCCCAGCGGGCTATTGCTGAGCGTCGTCATGGCGCTTACCAGAGTCGTCTTGGTGACGCTCCGCGTCGGTGTCCTGGTGCGGTGCCTCCTTGGCCTCGGCGTGCTGGGATGTGCTCTGCGCGCCGTCCTCGTCTAAGCCAAAGGCCTTGGCAAAGCCAGTGCCGCTGATGATCGCGTCGATCACGCCGCGATTCTTATCGGGCTTGCTGTTATCAAAGGAGCTGCGCAGCTTTTCCAGGTCACGCGTGGCCTCGGCCAAGAGCGTCGGGTCGGCCTTGACCTTAAGGTGGAGTTCGTCGAGCTCGCGCGTGGCCTCCGCAATCAGCTCTGGGGTGACCTTGATCTGGCCCTCGGCCCCCGCTTGTTGATTAAAGATGGTGACACCTTGCTTGAGCAGCTCATGGCGCTCTTCCTCCTTCGGGCTCTTTTCCTTCTTGCCATTTAAGGAATGGTGATACAGCTTATGATCGACCACCTCAGGGGCATGGACATGTGCATGATCATGATGCTCTAAGTACTCGCCGTCAAAGCCCTTTGGTCCTAAGTCATCAGGCGGCACAAAGCCCTCATGCGCATGGTCAATGCCCGCTTGGTCAGCGGCCGCCGTTCGCTCTAAGGCCGCAATTTCTTGCAACGTAAAGTCTGGATTGTACGGCTCACTGCCGCGGCCCTTGCCTTCCATCGCATTGATAAAGACGTCATTGACCGCAGCCACTTCGGCCAGCTTCAAATAGCCTTGGGTTTCGGTGCCATCCTTGAAGCGCTCTTCTGAGATGTTTGGGGTCGGCATAATCACATCGTGATTTGCCCCCATGCCATAGGACGGTAACGTACCTTGCATCGAGGCTTGAGCAATAAGCTTAGCGCGGCGCAAACTCTCGTTACATAAAGGTTGGCCCTTTTGCTTATGCACTAAACTCATCACCGCACGCATCGTCGGCGACAGCTTGCTCATCCCAGCTAATGGCGCCGTTACCGCCTCTTCGGGAGTTTGCTTGCTGTGATTGAGCAGTGCACTAACCTTAGCCCCAAGGCGCTGCCCCAGAGTCAGATTAGGGTCGACTTTAGGCTCGGGCATATGCTCGGCCGTTATCGCCTCAGCGTTAAAGAGTCCATCATGGTTGGGCTCATTGCGATAAACGATACTCGAGGCCGTCTCAATGTTAGCGCTGGACTGAAATTCGGCGCCGGAGGCAGGCTGCTCTCCGTGCTGTTGCGCTTGTTTGGCTTGCAGGTGGGCTAAGCGCGCCTTGGCTTCAGCCAGCTGCTGGGCCGCCTGAGCGTCAGCGGCAGCAATATCTTGTACCGCCTGGACATTAAAGCGGCAAACATCATCGTGCTCGAGCTTAGTGTTGAACTGCTCAGCGCTCAAAGATGCGCTTAAGGAAGCACCAAAAAGCGCGCTTGGCCCTTGTGAGCTCTGAGCGGCACGCAATAGATCCGGAGTGTCTGCTGCAGACGCAGCCGAGCCTGACAAAGCCTTGGACTCAGATGCTGCCGGTGTTGGCGCAACCGGTTCTTGCTGGGTCATTTGACCTTGCTGGGACTTGGAGCTGGGCGTAGCTGGTGGCGTAGCTGGCCTGGGCGCAGCTGGCGATGCAGCCGAGCGGGGCGCGGCTTGAGCGTCTAAGTTCACACTGCCTGCGAGCGTGGCCGCATAGGAAATGGAGTCCGTGGCCTCGAGGCTAGCTAAATCTTGCTGGTTTTCGCGGGCCTCAGCCTCCTCTTCCTCGCGCGCGGCATCTTCCTTGGAGGTACGCTTGGCCGTCGGCGCATAGGAAGCACTGAGGTTTGGTGCGTGACCGGCGCGCACCTTGCGCACGTAGTCCTCCAGCAGATCTAAGTCGATTGGCTTGGAAATATGGTAGTTCATGCCCGCGTCCAGCGAAGCCTTAATATCCTCAGTAAAGGCATTGGCGGTCATGGCAATGATGGTGATGTCTTTAGCGTGCGGTAAGTCCAAGGCTCTGATCTGCCTCGTGGCATCAAGACCATTGAGCCGTGGCATCTGCACATCCATCAAGATGAAATCGTACTGACCTGGATAGCTTTGCTTGAACTTCTCCACGATCTCAACGCCATCTGAGCACACGGTGCAATTGGCCCCACGCATCGAGAGCAGCTCCACCAAGATCTCAGAATTGAGCTCATTATCTTCGGCCGCCAGAATGTGCATTCCCTCGAGCACCGAGTGATTGCCCTCCGGCTCCTGGTGCGAGTCGTTGTTGGCCGCATTGATCAGGGCTTGCTTTAAGTTGCTGATAAAGAGCGGCTTCATCAAGAAGCCCTTGATGCCAATATTCATGCCCTCCAATTCGATATCGGAGTAATCGTAGGAGGTCAAAATGAAGATCGGGATGTCCTTGAACTTGCTCTCCTGCAAGGCCTTAGCGACGTTAAGACCACTTTCATCTTGAAGCACTAAGTCCAAGAGAATCAGGTCGATCTTCTTGCCCTCTTGCTCGAGCTTCTCCAAGGCGGAGAAGGCCTGCTTGCCATTGTAGGCATGGAAGGTCTCGACCCCCGCCTCGCTCATGGTGTGGCTGACTGACTCGCTGACAGAACACTCATCGTCGATGAGCAAGATGCGGCTGATGCCGTAGATCTTTAAAAATTCACTGTCCTTAACCTCTTCGGTCTTGATCTTCAAGGACAGGTGCACACGCACCGAGGTACCTTCGTTCTCCTTGGAGTCAATCGCAATACTGCCGCCTAAGAGGTTAACCAAGTTATGGGTAATCGTCATACCAAGACCCGTACCTTGGATCGCGCTGCCGATCACATTATCAGCACGCACAAATGGCTCGTAGATATGCTCTAAGAACTCTTTAGACATACCCATGCCATTGTCGGCCACCTCAAAGGTGTAGCGCGCAATATTGTTGGAGCGCTCCTCTTCCTCGGTGACAATGAGGCTGATATGACCACCAACTTGGGTGTACTTGACCGCATTGGACAGCAAGTTGAGCAGGATTTGATTGAGGCGCAAGTTATCGGCAATCAAAAACTCATGCTTGATATGCTGGAGCTTAATCTCAAAGGCCTGCTTCTTGGCGCGCGCCTGCGGACGCACAATGGTATTGAGGTTGTCGATCAAGGTTGCCAGCGAAAACTCGCGCATATTGAAGGTGCTCTTACCACTTTCAATCTTGTTCATATCCAAGATATCGTTGATAAGACCGAGCAAATGCTGGCATGAGGCGTTAATCTTGCGCGAATAATCGGCCACCTTCTGCGGCTTGTCCATATCACGCTTTAACAGCACGCACAGGCCGACAATGGCGTTCATTGGAGTGCGCAAGTCATGGCTCATCGCCGACAAGAAGTCACTCTTGGCGTTATTGGCTTGCTCTGCTTCCTTGTAGGCTTGGGCGGTAACCAGGCGCAGGAACTTTTCCTTCTCGAGGCTCTTGACCAATTGCAGGGAGGAGAGGCGATAGCGCGTCCCTAAGTAGGCGATCAAGAGCGCCACGATAAAGAAGAAAGTAAATTCTAAAACGGCATCTTCAAACTTGACCCAACCCTCTTGCGGAACCACCTTGATGCAGACGCGGCGTCCGGCTAAGAGCTTAGTTTCTTCGATCACGTTTTTGGCATTTTGTGCCGACAGGTTCGAGGAAATAGTGGTGGGATTACCATTTTGAATGAAGTCAAACTCGAACTCATAGCCTTGGCGCAAGAGGTCGTTTAACCCCAAGGGCTCAATCACCTCAGGCAAGGCCAGGATAATGACGGCAAAGCCCCAAAAGGTGCCGTCTTGGTAGTAAATCGGGTTACGCGCTATCAGGCTCATGCTCCCTTGCAGCAGCTCATGAGGGCCGTCGACCACGGTAAGACCTGAGCGCATCGCAAAGATCGCGCTGGCGCGCGGCGTTTCACGTTCCAGCACATTGTCGCCGATCGCCGCTTCATTGCCCTTTAAGGGGTAGGAATACAGAGTGATACCCGCAGGCAGCAATTGGAGAGCGCGAATCGACGGGCTGTCATAGAGCATTGAGGTGAAGAGGTTAAACTCATCAAGGTAGATTTTACCATCTAGGCGGGTGGCCATCTCACGCATCCGCTCCTCGCCAAAGGAGTGGAGAAAGCCTTCGATCATATTGGTCTTGTCGATCATAGTGTTGAGCACGATGTCGACATGAGTTAAGGCCTCTTGCGCGGCCATGCGCGCCATTTCTTTGGAGGTATTGATGCGCTGATACAAAAAAAGCGCAAAGATCGACAAAATAATCGTCAAGGTCACCAAGAATCTGGTGATAAAGACTTGCCAAAACGTTTTACCCATTTGGTGCCCCTTGACCCAAAATCAACTCAGGCCAGTGCCCTCAAACAACTGACCTTGCACTTCCACCCAATCTCTCAGTGCCATGAGGCCGTGCATTGGCCGTGACTTGCGCCCCTAAAACCAATGTTGCCACATGCGCCATTCTTATTGTAACCGCATCTAAAACCTAGCGATAGAACTTGCTGCCACATTTCCAACCTACGTCACATGGGCATATCTATCTTGATTTTGACCCCTATCGATATTACAAATGCAGAGAAAAAGGCCTTGTCAGTGGGTGACACCAACAAGGCCCTGCGCTTTGCTTAAATTGTTGCGACTCAAGCAAAGCCCCTCAGCTCGTCTTTGCTTTTCGTGCCCCGCACCGACGCCTCAATCCCAACCTGACCGAGGCCAGCTCAAAAGATGAGCCCCGCCCCAATAGCACGGCACTGAGGACATCACGCACGTAATTTTCCGCCTAAGGCCCATCTTGGCCCCCCAGTGCGCCCGATAGCGGCGCGCCTGCCTCACAGCAGGCTCAGCCGCCCAGGCGCAAAGCGAGCGGCAAGCGCGCAGCAAGACGCGCGCGGGCTGGGTCACGCGGGCTGGGTCGCGCGCGTTAGTGCTCGCGGGCTGGGTCGCGCGCGTTAGTGCTCGCGGGCTGGGGCGCGCGCGTTAGTGCTCGCGGGTCGCGAGGAACTTGACCTTAGGGTAGCGCTCGATCGCGAGGTTCAAGTTCACGCCTGAAGTGGCCAGATAGGTCAAGTTGTCGCCGCCATCTAAGGCTAAGAAGGTTGGAACCTTGTCCTTAAACTCCTCTAAGGCCTTAGGATCGTCGCACTCAATCCAGCGTGCGGTGGTGACGTTGACGTTCTCGTAGGTGGCGTCGACGTTGTACTCGTGCTTTAAGCGCGAAACTACCACGTCAAACTGGAGCACGCCCACCGCGCCCACAATCAAGTCGTTGTTGATGAGCGGACGGAATACCTGAACTGCGCCCTCTTCTGATAGCTGCACCAAGCCCTTTAACAGCTGCTTTTGCTTTAATGGATCCTTGAGGCGGATGCGGCGGAAGAGCTCTGGAGCGAAGTTTGGAATACCGCTAAAGCGCAGCTCCTCGCCCTCGGTGAAGGTGTCACCGATGCGAATGGTGCCGTGATTGTGAATACCGATGATGTCACCAGCGACCGCCTCGGTGGCCAGGTCGCGCTCACCTGCCATAAAGGTGACGGCATCGGAGATCTGAACGTCGCGGCCAATGCGCACGTGACGCATCTTCATGCCCTTCTTGTACTCGCCTGAGACTAAGCGCATGAAGGCGATACGGTCACGGTGCTTAGGATCCATATTGGCTTGGATCTTAAAGATAAAGCCGGTGAGTTTATCTTCGTCGGCCTTGACCTCACGGCTGTCAGCTTGGCGCGGTAATGGGGTTGGGGCCCACTTGGTGAGACCGTCTAACATGCAGTCGACACCAAAGTTACCTAAGGCGGTACCAAAGAAGACTGGGGTGAGCTCGCCTGCTAAGAAGGCTTCCTCATCAAAGGAGTTCGAGGCCATCGAGATAAGCTCCATACTCTCACGCAGCTCCTTGGCAAAGTCCTCGCCCACGGCCGCATCAAGCTCTGGATTATTGAGGCCCTTGATGACACGGCGCTCTTGGATGTGATAGCCCTCGCCGGAGTGATAGAGCAAGGTCTCATCGCGCAGGATGTGGTACACGCCTTTAAAGGACTTACCCGAGCCAATTGGCCAGGTAATTGGGGCGCATAAAATCTTCAGCTCCGACTCGACCTCATCTAACAGCTCTAATGGATTGCGCGTTTCGCGGTCGAGCTTGTTCATAAAGGTCAGGATAGGAGTATCGCGCAAACGCGTGACTTCCATGAGCTTGCGGGTACGCTCCTCAACGCCCTTAGCGGCATCGATCACCATGAGGCAGGAGTCGACCGCCGTGAGCACGCGATAGGTATCCTCGGAGAAGTCTTCGTGGCCTGGGGTATCCAGTAAGTTGACGATACAGCCATTGTATGGGAACTGCATCACCGAGGTGGTCACCGAGATACCACGCTCTTTTTCCATGGCCATCCAGTCAGACTTCGCAAAAGAGCCCGTGCTGCCACGGCCTTTAACCTCACCGGCGCGTTGAATGACGCTACCAAAGAGTAAGACCTTTTCCGTAATCGTTGTCTTACCAGCGTCCGGGTGAGAGATGATGGCAAAAGTGCGTCTCTTTGAGACCTCTTGCAAAAAGTTCTGATCAGCCATAACCACAGAGATACCATGTGAAAACCAAGCGCCCGCCCTACCCCCGGCTCAAGCCTATGGTTAGGGGCTGGGGTCGACGCCAAAACCGCGTTATTTTAGCGAAAATTGAAGCGTTTGGCGCATTGGTTTCACGGCTATCCCCGCAATTGGGAGTAGCAGGCTTCAAAGTGGGGGTTATCCCCACCTGATAAACCGGCCCCAAAGGGCAAAGGCCGACCCAGTCGGCACGGCTAATCCCAGTCGGCTAAGTCCAGTCGATACGGCTAGTCCCACTCGGCGCGGCTAGTCCCACTCGGCTAAGCCCAGTCGATACGGCCCCAGCCCGCGCTGCTCGTGGCTTTGAGCTTATTCCAAGCCCTGAGGCCAGGCAAAGGTGATGTGACGTTGAATCTCGCCTACCGGCTCAATCTGGGTGGCGCCCTTGTTTTTGAGCGTGGTCAGAATGTCCTGGACGATGTACTCCGGAACGGAGGCACCGGCCGAGACGCCTACCGCCGTCACGCCTTGTAACATGTCGTAGGTGATCGCGCTGGCATCATCGATGAGATAGGAAGTAGCGCCGTATTGCTGGGCGACTTCGCTTAAACGACGCGAGTTCGAGCTATTTTGCGAACCGGCAATCAGCACCAGCTGACACTCTTGGGCTAAAAGCTTGACCGCAGCTTGGCGATGTTGGGTCGCATAGCAGGTATCGTCGTTCTTTGGGCCCTCGATCAGCGGAAACTTGGCCTTGAGCGCGGCTACGGTCTTGGCCGTTTCGTCGATCGACAGCGTGGTTTGCGTGGCAAACATAGCCTGGTGCTCCCCTAAAGGCAAGGAGAGGTTGGCGACATCCTCTGGGGTCAAAATGACGTGGACTTTGTCCTTAGGACCTGCGTATTGCCCTAAGGTGCCTAAGACCTCACGATGGCCATCGTGACCTATGATCACGACCTCCATATTATTTTGGGCTGCCTTAACCACCTTGGTGTGGATGCGCTTGACCAAGGGGCAGGTCGCATCAATGATGGTAAGACCAAGCTCTTGGGCCTTTTCAATCGTATCCAGACCGACACCGTGGGCCGAGAAAATCACGACCTTGGAGCTCGGCTCAGGAATTTCGCTTAACTCCTCGACCAGGTGCGCGCCCTTGCTGACAAGGTCGGCCACCACGTGCTTGTTGTGCACTACCTCATGGAGGACATAGACGCGCTCGGCGCCAAACTTCTCTAAGGCGCGTTGTACCACCCCAATAGCGCGCTCGACGCCCGCGCAAAAGCCACGGGTATTGGCTAATAAAATTTTAAAGGCCACCGTTACTCTCCCTCATCTAAGTACGCACGGCGCTGTGCTGTGCCCGCAGTGTTTTAGGTGCGTACGCCAATGTACTCTTGCAGCGGCAAGTTGCTGCGGCGCTTGGCATAAGGCACCGAGCTATCGCGCACCAACAGCTGCTGCTCGATTTTAACGGATACGCCCGCCTTAAACTCTTCGTAGTTCTGCTCGAGATCGAAGATCATGCGCGCAAAGTAGCGGTAATCAGGCGCGAGCGTGGTTAAGCTCGGCTTAACAAAGACATCTTCAGGCTCATTGTCAAAGCCGATGACGCCAATGCGCTCTAAGAGCTTAGGCTCTAAATCATTAAGGCACTTGATAAAGCCCACGCCAATCATGTCCGAGCCACACAAGATGCCATCGTATTGTTCGTACAGACGCTGCTCGATAAAGGCCTTACCACTGTTGTAACCATGCTCAATGGTAAAGCGCCCCTCCATAATCAGCGGTTGCACCTTGGTGCCATACTCTTTATTGAATTTGCCCAGCACCCGCAAATAACCTTCCTTGCGCTTGCGTCCGGCGAGCTTACGCTGGTCACCGGCGATATGCATGATCTTGGTGAAGCCGTTATCGTACAAATGCTTGCAGGCCCGCATCGCCGAGCTTAAATCATTGGAGAAGAGGCAGCGCAGGCCAGTGGAGGTATCAAATTCCTTATCGAGCACGATGATATGGCGATCCGGGCGTGCCAGCTTGGTAATAAAGCCGCAATCATCATCTAAACCGACAAAGACAGCCGTGCTGATGCGCTTATTGTTGAAGTCCTCATCGATACTGGCAAGCAAGGCCTCCTGACCTCGGGTTAGATCGATCACATCAAAGAGCACACTGTAACCGCGCTGCTTGGCCTCCGTGGAGACACTGACTAAGAGCGCGATATTGTAATTGGCGTTGAAGCGCTCAAAGATACTCTCCTCAAACTTGGAGAAATAGTACATGCCAATGGTCTTGGAAAAGGAACTCTTGATAAGCTGCGGCACGACATCGGGCTTATAACCGTAGGCCGAGGCCACGCGCAAGACCTTGCGCTTGGTATCCTCAGGGATGTCCGGATAATTGTGCAGCACCTTGGACACAGTCGAGCGCGACACACCGGCGATTCTGGCAATTTGCTCACTATTCATAAAAAAGAAACTGTGCCTCCGTTACCCTCAATACAGATCTCCCGTGAGAGAAGTAATCTTAATTACTACTTAGCTTGCGATGGTACGAGGCTTAACTAACAACTAACAACACGAAAAAAAAATAAGCACGCAACCCACCCAGCTATTGCTGTTCAGGGCGCACTAGTCTGTCCATCTTACGCTATTTTGGGCTCAAACTGGCTTGAGGCCCGCGTTTGAACCGTGTCTGCCCCCATAGCAAAGCACTGAGTTTACGAACATTGTTAGTGCACTCATGTGATAAGTTTAGGGTGTTCGATCGGACTACTTATCGCAAAAATACCCCGTAGATGTCAAATCACCTCTCCATCTTAACGAAAAGTGGCCCGCAAGGCGCGGCTTGTTCGCTCAAAATGTTCGTAAAGTTTGAGCTGCCTCAAACTTTCATGAGCCCAGAGCCAACTCTCAACTGAATTCAGCTGTCGTTGGCAGCAAAGCCCATAGCATAGCCGTTTTCAAACATCCTTACTCGGGGTTGCCGCGTGCTCAAAGCGCTGGGAGGAAGCTTTCATTTTTTGTGACCGGCCTCCGTTTTCCGAACAATCAGCGCACAAAAATGTGAATTAGCTCACGCATTCATTCGTAATCACTAACACCTGTTCGTAACTTTCCCACTATAATCAGCGCCAGTCGTGAGAAGCTATGGTTATCGCGCGTGCGCCTATAAATGCGGACGAACTTTGATAACCGCAGACTCACAAAGGCTTTTTCTAGCGCAAAAGCTCACTAGGCCTCTGAGAGGAAGCCTGGGTAGTTCATGGTGGCACTAGAGCTAACCTGCCCACTGTTTCTTACGAACAGGTGCGAACAGCTAGCCTCATTCGTCAGAACGCGCCCCCATAACTACACGACAGCGAAGTACCCTCTCTTATGAGGGGCAGTTCATTCTCTGGTGCGTGGAGCTGAGCTCTAGGCCTCAGGTGTGTCGTCGCCCGTAAGATTTCTTGGTGCTTGAGCCGCATCAAGCCTTATGCGTTACGAGCTGGGAAGCCAGTTAGCACCTAGCATTCTTGCCCACCTTACAGTGCGCGCTACTTTCGACCTTGGTGAGTGTGTTGGTCCAAAGAGCCGCGCTGGCAGCTAGACAAGAGGTGCCCTGTGCACCGGTGCCTTGAGCACCTTTGATTTGGGGTTAAGGCAGAGACAACACTTTGCCTTACTCCCCCGGATTAGCTTAAGACTGCGCTTTTAAGCTTTTCCTTGCCGCGTCCAAAACGCCGCGCGCTTGAGACTACGTCTTGACGCCCCGCGTCGTGTGACGGCTTACATGAGGTAATTGTCTCTATGGAACATTGTTTAGATTGGGGCTTTGTTTCCAGCACGGTTAAGGTGATGGATAGCCCTAACGCAGCTACAAGTGACGACATCGTCGTAACTTGGAACTTACGCCAGGTTAACACCACTGATTTGGCTCAAGTGGAATATGGTCAAGGCCCTAAGCCTTATGATGCGGAAAGCAGCGCCACTGCGGGCTTATTTGGCCCTGAGAGCAAGGCCTGCGACGTCAATCAAGTGTGCTACCTTGATTTGACCTTAAAGAGCAAGAGCGGCGCCCCGGTCGTGCTCCCCCACACCGTGATCGATTTTCGCTTCCAGCTTGATAACGTCCAGTCGCTGTGGTTACCAAGCATTGCTGCCCCAGGCAAGAACTACCGTCCTAAGGGCATGCTCGAGTACACCGCATCGATCACCACCCACCTGTGCAATTTAGCCCCAATGGGTGCCTTCTACTCGGCTGAAGGCCTGAACAAGCTGTCCTTTGCTCTGTCTGATTGCAAGAACATCGTTAAGGTCACCGCTGGTGTCTATGAGGAGCAGACCTGTGGTCGTGTCTCCTTTGACCTGTTTGAGACCCCAGCCCACGCCCAAAGCGAGTACCACGTAACTCTGCGCTTAGACAGCGCCCTGATGCCGGTCTTCAACGCCGTGGAGAATATGGCCCGCTTCTACGAGCGTTTCTTAGGCATTGAGGCGATGCCAGTGCCTGAGGGTGCCTACGGTCCGGTTTACTCCACTTGGTATGCCTTCTTACAAAATCTGCAAGATCAAGAGATCGAGGATCAATGCAAGCTCGGCGCTGAGTGCGGTCTTAAGACCGTGATCGTCGACGATGGCTGGCAGACCGATGACAACAACCGTGGCTATGCCTTCTGCGGTGATTGGCAAGTCTCCAAGACGCGCTTCCCCCACATGCGTGAGCACGTCGAGCGCATTCATGCTTTTGGCATGAAGTACATGGTCTGGTTCTCGGTACCGTTTATTGGCCGCAAGGCCCAGCGCGCCGCCGAGCTTAAGGACTACTGCCTGTGCTTTAACCCACGCTGGGATGCCTATGTCTTAGACCCACGCTACAAGAAGGTTCGCGACTTCTTAGTTGCCACCTTCAGCAATATGGTCAAGGACTACA
Organism: uncultured Anaerobiospirillum sp.; assembly: GCA_944390115.1. GTDB lineage: Bacteria > Pseudomonadota > Gammaproteobacteria > Enterobacterales > Succinivibrionaceae > Anaerobiospirillum. The sequence continues at coordinate 53,486 of CALXOW010000008.1, read as the reverse complement.
ACTTAGATGGCTTAAAGCTCGACTTCATCGATGAGTTCGACTTACGTCAGGCCGATGAAAAGGCTGCCGCCTACGACGCTGCGCGTGACACCCAGTCGATTCCAGATGCCGTCGATATGCTGATGACTGAGGTCCGTGATGCCCTGATGGCAATCAAGCCAGAGATTCTGGTTGAGTTCCGTCAGAACTACATTGGCCCTATGATCCGCAAGTACGGCAATATGCTACGTGCCCACGATTGCCCAAGTGACACCCTGATGAATCGTATGACCACGATCGATCTGCGTGCCACTTCGTTACAGACAGCAGTGCACGCGGATATGTTCACTTGGTCGCCCCAAGAGAGTGTCGAGAGCTCGTCCTTACAGTTCATCCACACCCTCTTTGCAGTGCCGCAGGTTTCGTGCAACTTCAAGCACATCAATGCTGAGCACAAGGCGATGGTCAAGCACTGGATCACCTTCTGGGAAGAGCATCGTGACCTCTTGATGCACGGTCAAATCAAGGCCACCCATCCTGAGTTCATGTACACCGATATCAGCGCCACCAAGGACGGCAAGCAAGTACGCGTCATTGGCAGCGACCATATCTTTGACCTCTTTGACGAGAGCTTGCAGCAAGTCACTCTGGTCAACGGTGCTATGGTTCAGAGCATCGTGGTTAAGAGCTCGACCCCGGCTAAGGTCAGCGCAACAACCTTCAACTGCTTAGGCCAAAAGCAAGAGAGCAAGACCTTAGAGCTTGATGCCAAGGTCCAGGAGCTTGCTATCCCTAAGTCTGGTTACATCGTTTTCACCCGCTGCTAAGCCCCCGCGCACGGCTATCTGCCTAGGCAATAGATGTCATAGGCCAGATGCGCCCCGGCTGTTAACAGCACGAAATACCGCACCAACTCAGGCTCACTCATAGGTCACTCATAACCTCTTCCCCAGCCTGAGCGGTGCTACCGACTCCACCACTCAAGCGAGGTGGCGGTAATTCCCGATGAGGGCACCAAGTGCTCTTCATTGAGGGGTCAGCTTTCAAAGCACGGTGGATACTGCGCTCTGAAAGCCCGATCTCACCCCTCCTTAGCAGGGTTGGGACTTACTGCTGCCTCCTTTTTAGTGGTTAACCCTATTTAGCGCGCGCCTCAAGCTCACGCTAACAGGCCAAACGCCACGCTTGCGGCTTACATCGGTTGCCGCAAGCTGCGCGTTTGGTTTGCAATCGACTTGCATGGACTTACTTGGCGTGAGCTCATGCAGCACATACTTGTCGCACGGCACCATTCCCACGACAGTTGGGCCAAGCTCTGTCCTTAGTAAGGTCTGCCCTTATTAAGCTCCTTAGTTCAGCTGCGTAGCCTTGGTTCCAGCAAAAGGAACACGATATGAGCAATACCGATATCAATGGCAAGGAGATTCCTGCGCCAATTGCCCCGAAGGTATCGATGCAAACCAAGCTATCGTACGGTTTTGGTAGCTTTGGTAAGGACTTCTCGCTTTGCGTAGTCAATACCTTCTTATTCTTCTACCTAACTGACGTGGCAAAGGTGCCAGCCACCATCGCAGGTGTCATCTTCCTGGTAGCCCGTGTCTGGGATACGATCAATGACTTCCTGTTTGCCTTGATCGTCACCAAGGTCAACACCCGTTGGGGTAAGTACAAGCCATGGCTCATTGCTGGTAACTTACTGCAATGCTTCTTCTTAGCCGCGTGCTTCTGCACTCATATGTTTGAGGGCACCACCCAGATCGTTTACTTAGCAGTGGTTTACATCTGCTGGGGTATGTCCTACACCATCTGCGACGCCCCATTCTGGTCGCTGGTTCCTTGCATCACCTTAGACAAGCACGAGCGTGAGGGCTTACTGCCATATCCTCGTTTTGCTGCCACTATCGGTAACTATTTAGCCGCTGGTCTTGGTGTCTATGCTGTTGCCTTATTTGGCCAAGGCGATGATGGTTTTGGCTACGCCGTCTATGGCTTGATTGCAGGCCTGTTAGCTATCGCTTCGGCTTTAGTCACCTGCAAGTGGACTGAACAGAACTACGCCCCAGCTGAAGGTGAAACCTTCAAGCTCTCGGACGCTTTCACCATTATTACCAAGAACAAGCAATTCATTTTCTTTATCGTTATTGCTCTGTGCTTCGTTATCGGTACTGGTGTTTCGCAGTCGCTCAACCTCTACATTTACAAGTACTGCTTACACGACGCCAGCCTGTTCTCGGTTATGCAGTTATGGGCCGGTATTGTCACGATTCCTTCGATCGTCTTCTTTACCGTCTTAGTCCGCATCTTCAGCCGTAAGTTAATCTTCGCTTTAGCCTTGATTTTACCATTGCTCTATTCGGGCGTGATTGCAATGGCAGGTTGGGGCATGCTCCCAGTTTATCCTTCGGTCGTTGCTTCCGGTATCATCTTCGGCTTCTCCAACTCGATCTACTGGATTCTGGTCTTCATCATGGTTGCCGACTGCGTGGACTTTGGTGACTACCGCTTAGGCCTGCGTTCGGAGATTATCTACTACTCCTTACACACCTTAGTGATCAAGTGCTCGGGCGCTATCGCCTCGGCCTTCTTAGGTGTTTACCTCTCGTGGATCAACTACTTACCAGATCAAGAGCAAACCCAAGAAACTATCGACAGCATGTTAAGCTTCTATTTCGGTGCAACCTTAATCTGCGTTGTTTCCTTAGTGGTTTACCTCACCGTTTACCACTTAAACGGCGACACCTTGGATAAGATCCAGCGCGAGATCACCCGTCGCAAGATGGAGAAGCTCACGGCTGATGCCGTAGCTCAAGAGCCATCTGCCATTGAAAAGCAAATGCTCAACGCCGCCAAGAACTAATAAGATTCAAGGTTTGAGCTAAAAGTAAATCTCTCCCCTAATTAGCTAAAAGACCGGAGCTGACGCTCCGGTCTTTTTGTCTGTGCTCGTCCAGCGGCCTAGCCCCAGGTTCTGCACCAGGGTGCGCCCCAAGTTATGCCCCAGGGTGCGCCCCACTACCTCCCAGCTCAGGAGGTGGCGCAATTTTGCGCACATCGCCCCGGCCAACGCGCACAACCGCGCGCCCCACTGCGGACTTGTCCCATGCGCCCTCCTGCCTCCCAGCCTACGACTGGCGCAGCGCCCCATTCACCGGGCAGCAGTCCACGCCATGCACCGGCAGCGCCGTCCACGCCATGCCACCTCATCAGCGCCGACTCTCGGCGCGCCCGCTCCGAGAGCTCTTGACCTGGAAGCTATTTAGCTTTCTTGCCACCGAACAAAGCGGTGATGACCAACAAGGCGGCACCGCAGCACACCGCGATATCGGCGACATTAAAAGCTGGATAAGCCCAGACGATGACGCCGCTATCATCGCGCCAGTAAAAGAGCAGGAAATCGATGACGTAACCTAGGATGACGCGGTCAATGAGATTGCCGATAGCACCACCGATAAAGAGCGCGTAAGCAAGGCAGGTCCACTTGTGCTCGGCTCGCGTGCGCAAGAGCGCAATGGTTAAAGCTAAGGTGATGATAACGGCCAGACCTGAAAGCAAGTAGCGCTGCGCCCCTCCCCAGTCCGCTAAGATGCTAAAGGCAGCACCGTAGTTGTAGACATGAACTAGGTTAAAGAAGGGCAGCACCTCAATGCCAAAGCTGCCTTGCTCGATATAGGTGACGCACAGCCACTTGGTGAGCTGATCTAGGCCAATGATAATCAGTGAGATTAAGAGAAATTTGGCGCCAGTGCTCTGACGGCGATTGGAGAAAATGGTGCTCACAGGTACTCCCGTTATTGGTTTCTTAGATCAGATTTGTTGCCCATCATAGCATGAGCACTTGGGACAAAAGAAAACCCGAGAAGCTCTCACCTCTCGGGTTTCTATTAGCACGCACTGCGCGGCAGTGCTGATTGGTGCTGCTTGATGCTGACTAGTGCTTAGTAGCGCTTAGGCAAAGCGGCGGGTCTCGCCACCGTGCAGGATGTTCTCTAAGCAGCGTGGGCACAGGGTTGGGTGCTCAGGGTCAGAGCCCACACCCTCTTCGTAGTGCCAGCAGCGCTCGCACTTGTGAGCGCTCGACTTGGTAACGATAAAGCCAAGCTTGGAGCCTTCGCCCACAAAGGCGTCGGCTGGGGCCTCGCCCTCGGTGACCGTAACCTTGGAGGTAATGAGGACAAAGCGCAGCTCATCACCTAAGGCCTGTAAGTCCTTGACCAAGTCGCCTTGAGCGAAGACCTGAACCTCAGCCTCGAGCGAACCACCGATGGTGCCAGCGTTACGGGCAGCCTCAATGGCGCGATTGGCCTCGTCACGGAAGGCTAAGATGCGCTCCCAGTAAGCAGAGTTGAACTGCGAGTTCTCGTCTAAGGTCTTGAGGTTGTCGTGCTTGAACCAGTGAGCGGTGAAGACGAACTCATCACGCTTGCCTGGCATAACCTCCCAAACCTCTTGGGCGGTGAAGGAGATGATTGGGGCAATCCAGCGAACCAAGCACTCAGCGATGATGTACAGGGCGCTCTGGCAAGAACGACGAGCTAAGCTGTCGGTCTTGGCGGTGTACTGACGGTCCTTGATGATGTCGAGGTAGAACGAGCCTAACTCGATCGAGCAGAAGTGCATCAGCTCCTTGATCACTAAGTGGAAGTCATAGTTATCGTAGTAGCTGATAATCTTCTCTTGGGTCTTCTGAGCTAAGCTGACTGCCCACTTATCGAGCTCAACCATGTCCTCGAACTTGACCATATTGGTTTCTGGGTCGAAACCATTTAAGTTGGCCAGTAAGAAGCGAATGGTGTTGCGGATACGGCGATAGGCGTCGGCCGAACGCTTGAAGATCTCTTGCGAAACCGCGATGTCACCGGTGTAGTCGTTCGTGGCAATCCACAGACGCAGCACGTCGGCACCCATCTTGTCCCAGACCTCTTGTGGGGCAATAACGTTGCCTAAGGACTTGGACATCTTGCGGCCCTTGTCGTCCACGGTAAAGCCGTGCGTTAAGACCTGCTTATATGGGGCCTTATCCTTCATGGCAACCGAGAGCATTAAGGACGACATGAACCAGCCACGATGTTGATCGGAGCCTTCTAAGTACAAGTCGGCACCATGACCGTGGAACTCAGGGCGTTGATCGACCACCGAGAAGTGGGTCGAACCGGAGTCAAACCATACGTCTAAGGTGTTAGGGTCCTTGTAGTACAGTGGGACTTCCTCAGCTGGGATCAGATCTTCGATCTTGAGATCCCACCAAGCTTGGATACCCTTCTTTTCAACGGCTTGAGCGACCTTCTCGATAATCTCAGAGGTACGTGGGTGAATCTCACCGGTTTCCTTGTTGACTAAGACCGCGCAAGGAGTACCCCAAGTACGCTGACGGCTAATGCACCAGTCGACGCGCTGCGAGACCATCGCCTCGATACGGTTCTGACCCCAAGCTGGAATCCAGCGGATGTTCTTGATTTCCTCTAAAGCGCGCTTTCTTAAGCCATGGCCATCCATCGAGATGAACCATTGCTGGGTAGCACGGAAGATAACTGGGGTCTTGTGGCGCCAGCAGTGTGGGTAGCTGTGCTCAATCTTATCGGCGTGCATTAAAGCACCGCGCTCAGTTAAGACCTTGATCACCTCTGGGTTGGCCTTGAAGACGTTGAGGCCACCAAATAATGGGGTCTCAGGTAAGAAGCAGCCATCAGGACCAACTGGGTTGAAGATCTCAAGACCGTACTTAACCGAAACGGTGTAGTCATCAAGACCGTGGCCACCAGCGGTGTGGACGCAGCCGGTACCTGCATCTAAGGTAACGTGCTTGGCGAGCACTACTGGTACGGTGAAATCGTAGAATGGGTGCTTAAACTTTAACAGCTCTAAGTCCTTGCCCTTGCAGGTAGCCAGAACCTTGTAGGCATCCTCAGCGACCCCGATCGTCTTCATCACCGACTCAACTAACTCTTGAGCCATGATGTAGCAACCAGCCTTGTCCCCTGTTACCTGAACTAAGGCGTACTCGAAGCTCTCGTTTAAGCAGATCGCGCGGTTAGCAGGTAAGGTCCAAGGAGTGGTGGTCCAAATGACGCACGAAACGTCTTCAGCGACGTCAGCAACGTTAAAGGCCTTTAAGACTGCAGCCTTGTCGTCAGCTAAGAAGCGGACGAAGATTGCGTCGGAGGTGACGTCGTAGTACTCAACCTCAGCCTCAGCTAAAGCCGATTGGCACTCCATGCACCAGTAAACTGGCTTGTAGCCTAAGACGAAGTGGCCGTTAGCAATGGCTTTGCCTAAGGCGCGAATAATATCGGCCTCAGTCTTGAAGTCCATGGTGAGGTATGGGTGCTCCCAATCACCGATCACGCCTAAACGCTTGAAGTCAGCACGCTGGTTGTTGATGTGCTTTAAGGCGTACTTACGGCACTCCTCACGGAATTGGGCGACATCAACCTTTTGACCAGGCTTACCGATCTCGCTCTCAACCTTCTGCTCAATTGGCAGGCCGTGGCAGTCCCAACCTGGGATATAAGGCGAGTCAAAGCCCGATAAGGTCTTGGACTTAACGATAATGTCCTTTAAGGTCTTGTTAATTGCGTGGCCAATGTGAATTGAGCCGTTCGCATATGGCGGGCCGTCGTGCAGGACAAACATATCGCAGCCTTCGCGCGACTTACGGATCTTCTGATACAGGTCCTGCTCTTCCCACTTCTTTAACATGGCAGGCTCGCGCTTAGCGAGGTCGCCACGCATTGGGAAAGCAGTCTCTGGGAGATTTAACGTTGACTTATAATCTGCCATTGATTGCATCCTAACGTGTTGTTGCCACAACAATTAACAAATGAAAGGTGTGCTTAACTAAGCTAACTAAGCTGCACTAAACTTTCTAGCTTTTTAAGCTTGAACCTAAGGTAAGATGGGCGCCTCCAAACTTAACAAGTATTGAGCGCGCTCCTTATCAGCGCTGATTTGCGCGATCAAAGCGTCTAGGTTCTCAAACTTAACTTCATCGCGAATCTTGTGCACAAAGGTCACTTCGATCTCTTGACCGTAGAGATCAGCATCGAAGTTAAAGATGTTGACCTCAAGCAAGCTGTGCAAGGTTGGAATAGTGATCGTAGGGCGATGTCCGACATTGGCCACGCCCTCAAAATGGCCATAGCTACAGGCCACCTTGACCGCATAGACGCCGCTTAATGGGCATACCAGGCGGTTTAAGTTGATATTGGCGGTCGGAAAGCCGATGGTGCGTCCAATCGCATTACCATGCACCACGCGCCCGGCGATACTGTACGGACGGCCCATAAACTTAGCGGCAGTCGAGAAGTCGCCCTTAACGATTAAGGAGCGCAGCATTGTGCTCGAGATCCGAATGCCCTCTTCTTCGACCTTACCGATAGCCGAGCACTCCATCCCACGGGTCGCACAGGCGGCCTTAAGCTCGGCAATATGGTAGGCCCCGCCGCGCCCGAAGCTAAAATCCGAGCCCACGGTGACGCTCGCCACCTGCATACGCTCGAGCATCGCGACAAACTCAACGTCGCTTAAAGCGGCGAACTTGCGGGTGAAGGTCATGCAAAAGACGATATCGATACCGGCCGCGCGAAAGATACGCAGCTTATCGCGAATGGTGAAGAGGCGTGCGGGCACATTATTATTGGCCGCGCTCTCCACTGAGGCGCTATCACCTTGAGTCTTACCGCGCCCAAAGAACTCTAAGGGCTGGGGCTCAAAGATCATGACCGCGCTCAGTAAATTCATAGCGCGCGCCTTAGCTTGCATTTGCGCGATTACGGCTTGATGGCCCACATGGAAACCGTCGAAATTGCCGATCGCAAGGGCAATTTTGCGCTCACTTCCATGAAAATCAGACAACCACCGATACAAACGCATGTCGTGCAAGCCCCATTCAAGGCACCGTAAACCAACTCCAACACTGAGCCCCAAGCGGACTCAGCCACCAACCTTAGAGCCCAAGCTCCGCACCAAAAGCGCGCTGATGCCATTTTGGCCTAAGATAGAGCGTCAATTATAGCGATAAAAGCGTGATGGCGCGCGAATTTCCCTAGATTTCAGCACAACAACAGTGCACAACCGACCCCCGCCCCCAATAGCCCTACGAGTGCACTGGCAAGCCATTTTTCATCAAAAAGCCCCCATGCGCGTGTACACTCAGCGCGCAGTGCGGCACCGCAGTTCACCAAATTAGAGCAGCAGTGACCAAAGCCCCAGCAGCACTGAGCAAAAGCCCTGAGCCGCACTGGCCCCTAGCAGCCGTCCCTGCCGCACCAACAAAAAGGCCCTGGCGCCTGTGAAGCGCCAGAGCCATTGTGCGGTTGTGAAGGCTTAAGCTTAGTCCTGCCAAATAACGCTGTCGGCTAAGCGTACGCACTCATCAACTAAGGTCCAGCCGTGCTGGGCGTCGTAGTCGGCTACCACCATGGCGCAGTTAATCGGTGGAATGTGGTTCCAAAAGAGCTCAAGCGGACGGCCGGTCAAAGCCACGGTCAGGCCCTTAATCAGTGCCCCGTGCGCCACAATCAAAATACGCGGCGTCAGCTCAGCTGAGGTAGCCTGAGCCCCGTGCTTTTGGCACAGATCGGTTAAAAAGGACTGAGCGCGGGTCACCAGCTGCGGGATGCTCTCAGCTCCGTCATGGGGCACATAGCACTCCGGCTTGGTAAAAAAGAGGGTAATGGGATCGGTGGGGTCGGCTTGCTCGCGATTAAAGACGCGCCCTTCGTCGGGGCCAAAGGCAATTTCCTTTAAGCGCTCATCAGTCATAAGTTCACCTGAGCGCCCGCCCCAAATAAGCTGAGCGGTCTCGTAGGCACGCTTTAAAGGGCTGCAATAGCAATAATCAAATGGGATGTCCTTGACCCCGTGACTGGCATTGGTAGCTTGCTTACGCCCTAAGTCGGTAAGCTCGATATCGCTTTGCCCTTGCAGGCGCTTAACTGCGTTCCATTGCGTTTGCCCATGGCGCACCATATAAACTCGCATGACCATCCTCCCAGCATTGGTTCTGGGGCCACTATAGGGGGCGGCTTAAGCAGTGTCAATAACTTTGCGCGCAGATGGAAAAGCGGCTCGAGGGGATAGACTCGAGCCGCTTCGGGATAGATAAAAACGCTTTTGTAAAAATTGCTTTCATATTCTTAGAGTGGCTCTGCGGCCAAAAGTTTCCTGCCCCAGGAAAAAAGTTATGCCAGGTGCTGGCGTGAGCATGCCTAGAGCTTGCATGCTAAGATGAGCTTAGGCTTTGACTGCAATTTAGGAGGTCTGCTATGACTCACAAATTAAGCTTAGCTCTTGCCCTCAGCTGCATGCTGAGTACAGCTTTGTCCGGTTGCGTTAGCACCACTGACACCACACCTGAGGCGTCTGAGGCAAGCCCAACCTTAGAAGTGGCCTCCAATCAGCAGATCGAGCAGCGCTTGCTCAGTGATTATGAGCTGATCAAGCAAGTGTCATCGCAGCTCAATCAAAACAATATCTACGATGAGACGATGCAGCCTAAGAATCAAAGCGCTAAGTGCTTGTTGCCTTTCTTAGTCAACAACGAACAAGGCACAGTCGCTTTGTACTGGGATGGTGCCTGCCAAGACGGTCATGCGGTGGGTTTAGGGCGCGTGGTGCGCACCGATAACGGCAAGAAGACCACCGAGCTCTTGGTTGAGCTCAAGCCTAACGAGCCTAATGCGCTCTACACCTATTTAGGCTACAGCGTGCTGCGCGCTGAAAGTGAGGTGGGTACCAGTGTACTCAAGCTGGTTGATGGCAAGCTCCAAGGTCACAGCTCGACCTTGGGCTACTCCGATGTGGGCTGGGCCGATGGCCACTATGATTTGAGCTATCGCTTTGAGGACAGCACCAACTTTGTCAGCTACACCAAGGTGCTCGACCTGTTAAATGGTGAGAGCTCCCACATCATCGCCTATCCTAATTTCAGCCACGATTTGCTTGAGGCCCACGATAACGTCTTAAGCACCATTGAGCGCACCTACCGCTTGCTCGAAGGCCCAGACACGGTGGGATTATCCTATATTTGGCTCAAAGACGGCCGTCTCTTGGTGCGTGACAACAGCACCAACCAAGACCATATCGTGACCTCCTATCCAGACAAATTGGACGATTACGTAGCCCGTATCAAGAATGAGGTCACGCGCAAGACCGATGGCATCGAGGCCGAGGTCAACTTCGGGCTCAAAAAGCTCGAGCAATACCACGCTCAAAAGTGCACCCGCCCTACGGCCTTCTTTAGGGGCGATGAGGTCAATCAGATCTGCGATTATCTTGATAACATCAGCCATGCCTTGGCAGGCTTAAAGGCAGCCAAGGAAGAGCGCAATGCCTCCCTTGAGAGCTACCGCGAGCATCAAGAGCAAATCCTCAAGGAGCTGGAGCAACACCTCAAGGCATTAAGCCCAACCAAGTTGGCCGCTACTAACTAGACCAAGCAGGCCCTACCCACTAGACCCAGCTGGCCCTACCCCCTAAACGCCAGCGCCCGCAACCTGAGGGTCACGGGCGCTGGTTTAATTAAGGCTTGAGCTGCTATTGAGCCCGCTCAGCTAAGCTATTGAGCCTGCTCAGCTGGGGCCTCTTCTTCCTCGTCCATAGGAGGATAGTAACGCTCGCCATCGGCGACGGTTGGGCGCATCTGCTCGGTCTGCTCAATCAGATCCAAGAGCTGCTCTCTGAGCTTGAGCTTGATGTCGATGTATAAGCGGTCGAGCACCTTGTTGTAGAGCTGATAAGGATCGCTAAACTCCTCATAGAGGAAGTCGTCCTTGTAGTGGTCAGCGTGCAGGTCACTGCTGGCGTCAGCATCTGGGGCGCAGATTGAGTAAGTAAACTCATCAGTGACGATCGCGCGGCCCAAGCGATTCTCGGAGATCTGCACTAAGGCTTGCTGGACGCGACCTGGAGTAATAGTGCCCTCGTGTGGTGGTAAGCTCAGCTCGTTTGGACCTTCTGGGGTCTTGCCCTGGGGACCTTGGGCCTCAGGGGAATCTACGGTATGGGCCAGAGTTAACAGGTCCTCGCCTACGATATCGCTTGGCACCTCAACCCCGGCTAAGCTCAGGACGGTACGAGTTAAGGAGGAGTTGGAGACGACATCATCAACTGGGCGGCAGGTCTTAACTGCGCCACCGGCCAGCACTAATGGCACCTTGACCGTAGCGTAGTGGCAGCCACCGGTGCGCATCTTGAACTCATCCTTAGTCGCGCAGTTTAAGTCGACGTTGCGCGAGTTAAAGGAAGTACCGCACATCGAAGCAAAGATGATCACGGTGTTATCGTACAGGCCCTTATCCTTTAAGGTGGCGACGAGGGCACCTAAGGCGTTATCGAGCTGCTTGCACTCACCCAAGTAGTTGTCGTACTCGAAAAGTAAGCCTGGGCGGAAAATCTGGGAATCAACCGGAGGGTGGCACTTGAGCGGAATCGACTTAACAATCTCATCTGAGCACAGATAGCACCAGTGGCTGGCCTCATTCTCATTTACGGTCAGTTTCTTGACCTTTTCATCGTCCACTGCTGGGGCGTCTTGCTCAGCGCCTTGCTTATTAGCTTGCTCAGCTGCTTGCTCCTCTGCTTGCTCTTGAGCCTTACGCTGGGCGCGCTCTTGCTCCTCACGCTCGCGGGCTTCGGCTTCTGCCTTTAGCTGAGGATTGTTGAGGCGCTCTTGCTTTTGCACCTCGGCTAAGGCCTCGCGATTGTTTTCTTCTGCCGCCTTTTCGCGAGCACTGACCTTTTCCGTGTACTGGAGATAAATCTGGCGCAGGTAATCGATCGGAGTGAGCTTGCGCTGTGGCATTGGGTCAAATGGTGCGAACGTTAAGAAGAACGGCTCTGAGCCCACTTGGTTCAAGAAGTCAGTGGCAAAGCCCACTAAGGCCTCATTACGGCCCTGATTAAACTCGATCTTGGCGCCGTTCTCATCAAAGACGTAGCCTGAGTTGTTATCTGAGGTGTTACCTAAGTCGTTAGCAGCACGCCAAAAACCGGTATAGCCGCCGCGCTCGCTGAGCTCTACCGCCTGTTCAGCGGTGACGTTGCCCTTGTCATCACAGAGCGCCTTGTTGCCTGCCAGCTGCCATTGACCGATATAGCCGGTCTGATAACCGGCCTCAGTTAAGTACTGGGCTAAGGTCTTAACGCCTTGTGGCAGCGTGCTAGTTAAGCCCACGCAGCCGGTGTCCGAGGCAAGTTTACCGGTTTGTAAGATGCCACGAGCGGCAGTGCTGGTGCCATGGGCGGCAATGGCATGGTTAAACTTCACGCCTTGGGCCGCAAGAGAATCTAAAACCGGCGTAATGGCTGGGTTCTGACCATAACAGCCGCACGAATCGGCTCGGAGCTGATCAGTTAGAATGAAAACGATGTTTGGTCTAGAACTCTTAATCACATCTGGCATGTTTAAATCCTCTGCACATTGACCTGGAGGCTGGCAAAGCTAAGCCCCAACTGCTGTGCCTTGCAAGTATGTTGCCGACTTTCCAGCAGCGCCACGATCTAACTTAACAGCAGCACCGCGATCAGACTTCCATACGGCGCCTTAATCTGACTTCACAGCGGCGCCTGAGCTGGGGCGCAAGAAAAAAAAAATTGGCCGTAGCAGAACTGCAGCATGCAACTCTCCTACGGCCAATTTTAGCCCACCGAGCAACGCGGTGGTGGCACCGCCAGCAAGGTCAGGCCTCATGAGATTTTTCCTGACCTTGCAGCGGCAAGTAAGCCTGATTAAGCTAAAGCCTTGATCTTGGCGGCTAAGTCGCTCTTGTGACGAGCAGCCTTGTTCTTGTGGATCAAACCCTTGCAAGCAGCGCGGTCTAATACTGGCTCAACCTGCTGGAAAGCAGCAACAGCAGCTTCCTTGTTGTTAGCAGCGCAAGCAGCGATAACCTTCTTGATTAAGGTACGCATCTTGGAACGAGCAGCAACGTTACGTTGACGAGCCTTCTCGGAGAGGGCAGCGCGCTTCTTAGCAGACTTAATGTTAGGCACGAATAGCTCCTAAATAAAAAAATGTCAAAGTACTTTGAGATTATTGCCTGCGGACGCCTTAATCCTGCGGCGGTCCGGGCACTGAACGGCGTATTATAGCAAAGCCTTTTGCAAAAGTGCATATTTATGGGCCAGATCACAAAACTTTGTCAGACTTGCTGCTTGCTACCGCCCGCGCCAGGGCGCGCAGTACCCACGCCCCTCTAGCGTGAAAGGCGATAAACATCGGTTTTATACGCTATAACCTATCACTTAAGCAATCTGTTAAGAGACCTTAAAGTAAGCCCTTCATCAAGTTATAGCTGAACGAGAAACGCACTCTTTGCCCTGATTTCGATCTTAGAAAAAGAACACTAACTCCTGTATGATTAGAGCGATAAATTGAAGATGTCGCGAGATTGCGCCGAATCAAGAACAAAATTTTTAATCTCATCCAAAGCCGCCTCCATTTCTGAGACGTATTTATCTTGATGAGCAGAAGTTTTAACAACTTGATAATGTTGACCGGTTAATTGTTCAAGTCGAGCACAGGCAAGACTCTCATTTAGCTCGCATCCCTTTTTGAACAGACGTTTAGCAGTCGCTACATCTTTTTTGACCCCAGTGCCATTTAGATAGCTCTCAGCCAAGGAACTACAACCCAAGCCATAATTAAGATCACAAGACTTTTGGAAAAGGGCCTCTGGTGTTCCAATATGCTGTGCCACCCCAATAGAACTGAAATTGGCTAACAGCGCACAAGACAGACCTATGTTGAGCTCACAGCTCTTGTGATAAGCGTTAATGACTTCCCCAATATTTTGTGCAGCGTTGTCTTCAAGCAAAAGATTGCCAAGCAATGCGCAGGATACACCGTCATTGAGATCACATCCCTTTTGAGCCCAAGATTTGGCTAGGCTATTACTACGAATTTCGGTAGGGCCGATGTGATGCAGTGAGCTCAAATAAGCACAGGCATCGCCTTCACCCATGGCACAGCTTTGCTCTACTAAAGTCAAGCCTTGGTTCAGATCACTGGTTCCACCAATGCCTTCGATATAGAGTCGGCCCAAAAACTGACAGGACATGGCATCATTTAGGTCACAGCCAATTTGCGCAAACTTGCGTGCGGTCACAGGATTGTATGATGGTACTTTTTTGTCAAAGTAGAGAAAACTGAGAAAACCACAGCCTTGACCGCTTTGGAGTTCGCAGCTCTTTTCCAGTAACCTCTTGGCGGTAGCATAATCAGCTGACATACCTACGCCGTTGTAGTAGAGCATGGCCAAGTTACCGCAGGCGTCACCATTATTTAGATCGCATCCTTGCTGCAAGAGTTGGCGTCCCTTTGTTAAATCAGAGGTAAGTTTATCACCTTTAACGAGCAAATTGCCTAAGGAAAAACATGCTTGACCATTCTTTAGGTTGCAGCTTTTTTCTAACAATTGCGCTGCTTTGCTACTGTCTGAACCGACGCCTTCACCATTAAGGTACATAAAGGCCAAAAAACCACAGGCATTGCTTTCATTTAACTCACAGGCTTTGGTTAGCAGATTTTTGGCAGTCGCTAAATCTTGTTCCACGCCTTCGCCTTTCTCGTACATGATGCCAAGCTGGGTGCAGCCCATGCTATCACCGAGCTCACATCTTTCTTGAAAAGACTGCGCTTCTGGCGATATTGACGAGAACGTTGCCATTAAAGACTCGGTTGCGGTGCAACTGGTCAAAACAGCCAAACAAAATATGGTGCCGAGTAAATATCTTATGCGCTTTATCTTATTGGTCACAATTTACTCCTTCGGTTAGTGTTGTTATGCGACAATCTGTTGTGTGGCAGCTCTTGATAGGGCTAGAACAAAACATTTGCCAGTACATTATCTTGCTCAAAATAGCGAGTTTGCTTACTAATGTTATTTAGATAAATTAAACACATCTCTATTTGTCTCACGTTCAAGAACAAAACCTCTAACCATCTCCAATTCATTTTCTATTTTAGAGACATAGTCGCGATAATATAGTAATTCTTGTGCTTGAGCTTCTAGGATAGCGGTATTAGCACTAGTTGCCTGGTCGGTGTTATAAGCATGGTCTTTGTCTTTGAGTAACTCTAATTGACGGCATGATTCATTGTTACCTAAATTGCAGGCCTTATCGTATAATTTTAGAGCAACATCCAAATCACGTTCTATTCCAACGCCATCTCTATAAAGCTGAGCTAACAATCCACAGTCAGAACCCATATTAATATCACAGCTTTTTTGTAATAATTGCTGAGCCATGTTATAAAGATTTTTAGCATTAATAGAATCAACAGATACACCAACACCATCACGATACATATGACCTAGCAATACACATGAAGAAGGATCTTTGTTGTTGCAACCTTTTTGATAGAGATCTCTAGCAGTAGATAAATTGCGAGTTACTCCAATTCCCTCTTGATACAAATTACCAAGAAGAGAACAAGCATAGCCGACGTTCAAATCACAACCTTTTTGATATAAATCTCTAGAGGTTTTTAAGCTGCGCTTTACCACTTCATTCCCATTTTGATACATTTCCCCAAGAAGAGCACATGCAAAACCATAGTTCATATCGCAGCTTTTTTGATAAAGGTTTCTAGCTTGAGCTAAATCACGAGCTACACCTCTACCATTGTTATATGTACTACCAAGGGCAAAGCAAGCATAATCTGAATTTAACTCACACCCCTTTTGTAAATAGCTGAGAGCAACATCATAGTCACGGTTAACTGCTACACCATCTTGATAAAACTCACCTACAACAGCACAGGCTGACCCCTCATAAAGGTCACATGCTTTTTGAAAATATTTTTTGGATTCTATAAAATCCGGTTTTTGCCCATTATTGTTGTTTATATAATAAAAACCAAGCTGATTACAAGATATGTTATTGTTGTACAAATCACAGCCTTTTTGATATAAATTTTTAGCAGTTTCTGCATTACGAATTACACCAATACCTTGTTCATACAGATATCCTAAATATCCACAACCAAGACCATTTATATCACATGAATTTTTCAACAGGTTGTGTGCACTATTCAAATCGCGTTCTACACCCTCACCGTTAAAATAAAGCATTGCCAGATTAAAGCATCCTAGCGAGTTATTTAAATAACATGCTTTCTCATATAATGAAGTTGCAGTACCTATATTACGTTTTACACCAATAGCTGCTTGATATATATAGGCCAGAGAATTGCAGGCCACACCATCATTAAGATCGCATCCCTTTTGAAATAGTCTTTTAGCAGTAGACAAATTGTGAGTAACACCATAACCCTCTTGATATAGATGGCCCAAGTAGGCACAACCAATTCCTGAATTTAACTCATTGCAAGTTTTTTGGTATAATGTTTTTGCTGTTACAAAATCACGAGCTCCTGCCATTCCTGCTTCATATGCATATCCAAGATTAACACAACCTGTACCGTCATTAAGGTTGCATGATTTTTGCCATAGAGTCATAGCCGTAGCAATATCCTTATTTACACCTTTTCCATTGAAATATAAATTTCCCAATCCACGACATGAGGCCCCATAATCTAAATCACATCCTTTTTTGTAAAACTTTAATGCTAAAGTGAAATCTTGAGTAGTGACCGAACCAAGCTCGTATATATTCCCCAGTTTTTCACAACTCATTCTATTATTTATATCACAGCTTTTGTTATACAAATCAATTGCTTTACTGTAATCTTGTTTAATAAAATAAACATCTGCCAAATTATTACAGCTTTCACCATTGTTTAACTGACATCCTTTTTGGTATGCGGCAAAAGCACTATCTAAATTTTGTTGTACACCCACCCCATTTTGATACATTATACCTAAATTAAAGCAAGCTAAACCAATATTAAGATTACAAAGTCTTTGTGATAGTATTTTAGCGGTCTCTAAATTTTTAGTATCTTCTAGACTTACTTTAGTTCCTTTGTTTTGTCCATATTCTATCATATAGATATTAGCAAGATAGCTGCATGAATTCAATGAAGGCTCATCATTAAAATTACATGTCTGTTTAAATATATCTTTAGCTTTAGCAAAATCACGCTCTATTCCTCCTTCGCCATAATAATATATTAAACCAAGAACCACACACGCAGAGTTATCTCCAAGACTACATCCTTTTTCTGCTAAATTTTTGGCAGTAACAATATCTCTTGGCACGTTATTGCCTACAAGATACAAAGATCCTAAATATGCACATGCTATACCATTATTCATCTCGCAACTCTGTTGAAGCACTCCAACATCAACTTTATTATTGTTATTTGAATTACCTGTTACTATCGAGGCCAATGCATCAACTGTATTCGATACCGAGGAAGCTAATGAGTTAACTGTTGAGCAACTGGTTGTTACAATTAAACTACAAAAGGACATCAGTAACAGGAAAATTATTTTAAAATAAATATTTTTAGTCACAACAATAAACCTTGTTAAACTCTTTGCAATTTAGTGATAGGGCCACCCAAAGTAGCCGTCTGAACATGCGCACATATTCTACCAAGTAGCTCTGTCCCCTAAAAAATATAGGATAGACAGGTAATGCTTATACCATTTTAAGACTTGAGCTCTTTAAGATCCATCCTCTTTGACGGTAAGACTGTGGCATTTTGTATGCTTGCTCTCACTTTTAGCTGCTTAGGCCGTGGGCTTAAGCGCCCCTATGTTTTCGGTTATTTTTTGAGAGCTATTGCATGACACAGCCCCAGCACACAAATAAAGTTGCCCTAGGCCGCACTGCAGCTGCTGTGATGGGCACGCGTGAGCGCATCACTAAACTTGGTTTGGCCTTAGGTCTGAGTGCCCTGGTGGGGGCGACGCTGGTCACCGGCTGTGGTAATGGCCGGGGCTATGACTACGATGGCCTGCGCGGTGCCTACACCACGGAGGTTGAGGGTATTCCGATGGAAGAAGACCCGGTACTCGTGGCCCAAAATGAGAAATTAGCCGAAGATGAGCGTGTTGCCTTAATTCGCGAGGACTGCCGCAGTGGTGGCGCCAAGAGCTGCGAGGTTATGGCCTTAGATGCCTTTAATGACTACAGCACCAGCGGTAATCTCACCGAATTAAAGAGCGGCATTATTGTCGCAAGCCGTGCCTGTGCTTCAGAGGCGCGCGCCTGCTTGCTCAAGGGCAATATGATTTTCCGTGCCTACCAAGATGGTATGGACATCGATGAGTGGCGTCCAGGCCGCTACTACAGCGAGGAATTGCTCGACGCCTACACCAAGGCTACCCGCGTGGGTGATCCTAAGCTCAAGGCTGAGGCCTACTACCAGCGTGCGATGGTCCATAGCACCTTTGGTCGCTACAGCGCCGCCCGCTCCGATTTCAATCAAAGCTGCACCATCGGCGGCCAAGAGTTCTGCTTAAAGAGCGGCGATGAGTTAGCAGCCCTTGCTAAGCACACCACCAAGCAAAGTGGTAAGGCTAAGATCACCACCCAAGACGTGCTCTCCTTATATGAGCAATCGTGCGCTGGCGCCAACGCTACTGCGTGCTTGCGCTTAGGTGACCGTCTCTACGCCCAAGGCAAGAGCAAAGCGGGCAATGAGGCCTATGCCAAGGCCTGTAACTTAAATGAGGGCAGCGCCTGTAACGCTCTGGCCTATCGCTTAGATCGCGCTGGACGCCATACCGACGCCCGTCAGTTCTACGATAAGTCGTGCTCACTTAAGTACCCAGCAAGTTGCGCCCTCTTAGGCCGTGAGGATCTGGTCAAGGGCAATTTAAGCAGCAGCTACAACTATTTAGAGCAAGCCTGCTCCTTAGGTGATAACACTTCATGCCAATTCTTAGGATCGCTCGCGCAAGTCATCGGCCGCAACGATAACGCCCGCACCGCGCTGCGCAGTGCCTGCTCGCTTAGCAATGGCGTGGCTTGCTACGATTTAGGCTTGTTAGAGGCCTTAGCCAACTCTCACTCCAGTGCCATTGAGCACTTAGGCATGGCCTGCGATAGCGGCATTAATGCCGCATGCTTAGCCCAAAGCGGTGGCTTTGCCTCGGCCCAAAGCAGCGCCACTGCCGCCTACGAAAAGGCCTGTTCGCTGCGTTCGCCTGATGCCTGCTTAAACTTAGGCTATAGCAAGTTGCAGCAAGGCAAGGCTGGTGAGGCCCAAAACGCCTTCCGCCGCGCCTGCGAGCTCAAGTCGGCCGCAGGCTGCGAGCAAGCAGCGGCTTTATTGCAAGAAAGTGGTGGCTCCACCGAGGCGGCTAAGTTCTACACCCAAGCCTGCGCCCTCAAGAGCCCAAGCGCTTGCACCAAGCTCGGTCTGGTTTATTACAGCGGAGCCGGTGTCACCAAGAGTGCAACCCGCGCCCGTGCTAACCTCAATCAAGCTTGCAAGTTAGGCGCACAAGACGCTTGCGTCATGCTCAAGAAGAAGTAGCACAACCGATTTGTAGCATCTCCAAACCGCAGGTACCCTCCTGCCTAATCCAAAAGGCTCTGACGTTCCTAAGGCGTCGGGGCCTTTTTGTTGATGCGCAGCTCATAGCGCGGCGCGCTCGCGCTATCTAAAGCGCCCTCCACGCTCTCTAAAGCCCCCGCCACCGCACCTACTCCACCTAGCGCCAGCACCTTGCCTGATTCATCTTTAATGAGCGGCAGCGCGGCGCGCTGCCATGGCGCAATCTCAGCCTCAATCATGAGCTTTTTGATGGGGCGCGAGCAGGCTCGGCCCTTGAGCTTAAGCGCTTGGCCGCGCGCATAATCAAAGTCGAGATAGACGCTCGTGCCCGCAAGGCCAAAATATGGGCAATTACGCCCCTGTACTTCTTTCTGCGCTGCGGGTACCAGCTCATAGCAATATGGCCCCAGCCGTAGCACCTGCCCGAGCTTCAGCTCATGGGTTCCAGTTAGACTGGCCTCATCTGGTGCGCTCAGGGGCTCATAGACGCAGAGATAATGCAAAAAGGTCGAGAGCGCCCACTTGCCGTTCAGTGTAATCAAACCATTGCGATCGTGCCCTGCCGCCATCAGCGCTAAGGCTTGCTCCACGATGTTGAACTCACAAGAGCTCCCGATTGCCTCAGTAATAAAGGTGCGCACTAAGATCGTGGCTAAGGCCCGATCATTTAAATCAAGCTGAGCAAAATCGAGGGTAAAGCGATCCTTACGCAGCTGCGCGAGCTGCTCTGTGACCAGGCGCTGCGCCAAGTCATGCTCATAGCGGCACAGCTTTTGGCTGCGCAAAATCGCCCCCTCCACCCCAGGAAAGCGCTCTTTGAGCAAGGGCAAGACCTTAAGGCGCACAAAGTTACGCTCAAATTTGAGGTAGGAGTTGGACAGATCATAGACATAAGGTAGGTCGAGCAGCCGTAAGATCTGCTCTACCTCGTCCTTGTGCAAGTCTAAAAGTGGTCTTAGGATCGTACCGCGTTGGTCGCGCACAATAAATTGCATCCCAGCAAGGCCCACCGGCCCCGAGCCACGCTTTAACGCGAGCAAGAAGCTCTCAATTTGATCGTCGGCTTGATGCCCTAACAAGAGCGCCGCCTCATTGCTAGCTTGAGTTACCTTAAGCAAGGCGCGATAGCGCTCTTGGCGCGAGGCATCCTCAGGTGAGACGCCCCCGCCATAGACAATATTGAGCACCGACGTGGCAAGTTCCACCCCTAAGAGCTGACACAAGGCTTGGTTGTGCTCAAGCCAGATCGCATCGTCAGGATCAAGTCCATGAATGCAGTGCACCGCCTGCACTTGATAACCATAAAGCTCTTGCAGCTTAGCCGCCAGCACCAAGACCAAGGCTGAGTCTGCACCACCAGACAGCCCCACCACTAATTTAAAGCTCCTGGGGTCGGTTGCTCTCAGGCTGTGATGGACTAAAGCACAAAGACTTACTAGAACTTGCTGCGCTAAGGCCGTTAACTTAGGGCTAGCTGGCACCAAGCGCTCAGGCTTAAGCTGATTTAGTCCCGTAATAGCATACGTGGCAACGGAGCTGGGGTCAGTCCCCAGTGCCCGGCGCTGCGTCTGCAACTGCGCTAGGCGCTGCCGCCCAAGCAAGCCACGAAAGTTTTGCAGCGCTACTTGGTATTCATGGAGGGCCTGAGAGTCAACTGAACGATGGTCAGCAGGCTGGGGACAGGCAGAATGATTGGGCATAGGAGAGGCCCCAAAACAGCTCCGCCCGTACTTTTGAGGGCACGGGCGGCAGGATCAAGCAAAGGGAGCTAACTTAGGATTAGCAGTAACCGTAGGACATCAGGCGATTGAAGCGGTTCTCAAGGAGCTTGTCCATACCGCTTTCCTTGATCTCAGCGATCTCACGTAAGATCGTCTCCTTTAAGTTGTGGGCCATGGTGTCGTAGTCGCGGTGGGCACCACCTAATGGCTCTGGGATGACCTCGTCGATGAGGCCTAAGGCCTTAACCTTATCAGCGGTGATGTTCATCGCCTCGGCCGCCAGGGAAGCCTTTTCGGCGCTCTTCCATAAGATCGAAGCACAGCCTTCTGGGCTGATGACCGAGTAAGTGGCAAATTGCAGCATGTTGACGCGATCGCCGACACCGATCGCTAAAGCGCCGCCCGAGCCACCTTCACCCACTACAGTGCAAACAATCGGGACTTTGAGCTCGCTCATGAGCTTGAGGCTCTCGGCAATGGCACCTGCTTGCGAGCGCTCCTCAGCGCCCACACCAGGATAAGCACCAGGGGTATCGATAAAGGTTACGATCGGCATATTGAAGCGCTCAGCTAAGCGCATTAAGCGCATGGCCTTGCGGTAGCCCTCAGGACGAGGCATACCAAAGTTACGCATGGTGCGCTCCTTGGTATCGCGGCCCTTTTGATGGCCAATGATCATGACCGGCATGCCGTCGATACGAGCCATACCACCGATGATCGCCTTGTCATCGGCAAAGGCGCGGTCACCGGCTAACTCTTGGAAGTCGGTACAGATGCGGTTCACGTAGTCCATGGTGTATGGACGCATTGGGTGACGCGACAGCTGCGAAATCTGCCACGAGCTCAACGACGAGAACAGCTTCTTCGTCAGCTCGACATTCTTCTTCTCCAGCTGCTTGAGCTCATTGGACAAATCGACATCGTTGCCCACCGTGGTACTCAGGCGTTTTAATTCCTCAATATGAGCCAGCAAATCGGCAATCGGCTGTTCAAAGTCAAGATAGTTAATATTCATAGCACACCTGAAGGTACACCACAACAAGACTCAAAGCGCCATAGGATCTGGCCCCATAGGCTTCACCATACTCAAGCCCAGCATGTGCCTAGACCTAAGCTTTGTTACTTTAGCGCAAATGCCGCCCTTTTTCCACCTGCGGGGCACCGCCGCCCCGCGCCAAAGGGCACCACCGCCCCGCGCCTAGGGGCTTACTTCGCGCCAAAATCAGCACTAATAGCCTTAATCCAACGGCGGCTCGATTAAGAGAAATGGGGTTGGATCAGGCTTGCGCTTGACCTCAGGCACGCTCTGCCCCGAGCGCTCGGCGATAATGGCCTTCACCGGGCCATAACTTGCGCGATAGCACGGCAACAGCGGCAGCTCACGGATGAGGGCCAAATGCTCGGCAGTCGGATAGCCCTTGTGCTTGGCAAAGTGATACTCCGGATATTGCTTATCGAGCTCGTAGAGGTCGGCATCGCGCGTGACCTTGGCTAAGATCGAGGCGGCGGCAATCTCCGGCACTTTGGAATCGCCCTTAACCACGGCCTGCCCATAGCACGGCAGCGTCTTAGGCACCAAATTGCCATCGATGAGCGCTAAGTTGACCTGAGGTAGCTTAAAGTTCTGGCACATCTCGTCGTAAGCGCGGCGCATCGCCAAAAAGGTCGCCCCGATGATGTTGAGCTCATCAATCTCTTGCGGGCTGGCACGCCCGATGCCCCAGGCCTTAGCCTGCTCCTTGATGAGCGGAAAGAGCGCATTACGCTTCTTCTCGGAGAGCTTCTTACTGTCGTTGAGGCCTTCAATCATGTGCTCGTGATCAAGCACCACGCAGGCGGCGACCACATCGCCCATCAAAGGACCACGTCCGGCTTCATCCACCCCACACACAATATGAGTCTTAGGGTCGATGGGATAAGCAAAAGGCGCCATGACTGTGGCCTTTTTGGCACGGGGCTTCTTAGCAGTCTTGGTCTTCGGGGCTACTTGCTCGGTCTCTGCCATGATCCCTCCTGGAACTTCAGCTGTGGGGCGTGCCCACCTATGCGCGCGGTGGCGCCGGATTAAACTTGGCTAAACTTTGGCCTTGCGCGGACGGCCCGGACGCTTGCTCTTTTTGCCCCCCGCCGGGCTGGTGAGCACCGCGTCTAAAGAAATCTTAGGCTCCTCGGCCTGAGCCTCGCGCTTGAGCTCCGCAACGGTGGCGTCATCTAAACCGTGCTCGAGCGGCACCGCGCCTTCTTTAGCCTTCGTGCCCTTAGCCGTGTCCAAGACCTTCGTGGAGATATCTCCTAAGACCGGCTCCTTATGAGCGACCACGGCGCTGGTGGTGCGGTGCAGGAAGTCCTGATAAGTCTCGCTGCTTTGCTCTTCTTTGTCGGGATCAAGGGTGCCTGCCCGGCGCAACACCGCGCGCGCGGCCAGTTCGTCGGTATTGGTGCGAATACGCTCATGAATGGTAGCAAACTCCTTTTTCATCAGGAGATTGTCCGAGGTCAACAGACGGATACACTCAGCGCACATATTGATCGGGGTGCAATCGTCTTGGATTAACTCCTTGACGATCTCGCGCTGGGCTAAGAGATTAGGCAGCGAGTACTTGTCGACCTTGAGCAAGCGCTTGGCAATCGCCGCTGAAAACTTGGAAACCTTGTAGGCCACCACCATCGGCCGCTTGAGCAGCATCGTCTCAAAGGCAATAGTGCCGCAGGTGAGCAAGCACACATCCGCTGAGGCAATCACATCCTGGCCCTTGCCCACAAAGACCGTAAGCGAAATCTCCGGGGCATGCTCGAGCCAAATATCCTTGATCATGACCGCAATGTCGTGGTTCGGTGCCACCGAAATAAAGGTTAGGTCTTTGATTTTCTCGCGCAAGAGGCGTGCGGTCTTAGCATAGAGCGGCAGCATGCGCTTGATAATGCCCTGGCGTGAGCCCGGCAGTACGGCTAGCACCTTACCTTCGATCACCTCAACGCAGTTCTTGTAGAGTCCACAGCGCTCACGGGCCAGGTTTTGATCGATCTCCTGGGGAATCTGCGCGGCTAAGGTGTGACCGACATAGGTGCACGGCATGCTATGGCGCTCGTAGAAATCCTTTTCAAAGGGCAGTAAGGCTAAGACCTCGTCGCAGCTGCGCTTGATCTTCTCCATGCGCCCCTCACGCCACGCCCACACCGAAGGCGAGACGTAGTGCACCGTAGGGATGCCGACGGCCTTGAGGCGACGCTCAACCGTGAGGTTAAAGTCCGGTGAGTCGATGCCAATAAAGACCACCGGGCGCTCCTTTAACAGGAGCTTGGTGATCTTGGCTCTGATGCGCAAAATCGGCACGGCATGGGACAGCACCTCAAAAATGCCCATCACCGAAAGCTCTTCCATCTTGAAACGCGAATCTAAGCCTTGCGCGATCATCTTGGGACCGCCAATGCCGATGAATTTGGCTTCGGGGTCGTGGCGTAAGATCGCTTTCATCAAGCCGGCACCTAAGGTGTCGCCTGAGGCTTCGCCCGCAATTAAGCCGTAGAGATGTGCTTGAGCCATGGATTTCCCAGCAGATTAAACAAAACAGCCCAAGGCCCTGAGGTCTTAGGCTGTAATAGGACGCTGTGCGCCCTGACAATTGGCCTTAACGGATAATGCCGCGTCCGTTAGCCTTAATGAAGTCGACGAATGGTTGCACCACCGGCTCTTGCGCGGCCAGCTCCTCTAACAGCGGGAGCGACTCTTCGACCGTCTTGTGCTTTAAGTAGAAGAGACCATAGGCCTTCTTGATCGCGCTGATCTGCTCTTCACTAAAGCCCCGGCGTGCTAAGCCCACCTTATTGATGCCATAGGCCTTGGCATAGTGACCGGCGGCCATGACATAAGGCGGTACGTCCATATTCAACGCGGCCATGCCCGCCACAAAGGCGTGGGCACCGACACGACCGAACTGGTGGATCGCGGCTAAGCCGCCGAAGATCACGAAGTCGCCAATGGTGACGTGACCTGCCAAGGTCGCATTATTGGAGAAGATGCAGTGATCGCCCACCACGCAGTCATGGGCCACGTGAGTGTTGACCATGAACAGATTGTAGCTGCCCACCCGAGTCTCGCCTAAGCCTTGGGTCGTGCCACGATGCACCGAGCAGTGCTCGCGGAAGGTATTGTGATCACCGATAAAGAGCTTGGTGGCCTCGCCGCGATACTTTAAGTCTTGGCAGGCTTCACCGATCGAGGCGAATTGATAGAAGTGATTGTACTTACCGATGACGCTCGGACCACGAATCACGACAAAGGGCTCTACCACCGTACCTTGGCCTAAGGTGACCTCACCTTCGATGATGGCGTGATCTTTCACCACCACCTCAGGACCAATCACCACATTGCCGCGCACAATGGCGCTGGGAGCAATGATAGCGCTAGGATCAATCTCAGGTGCGCCTGCAAATTTAGGATTGCAGTCAAACACTAAAGATCCCGTTAAGCCCTCGCCTTCGTGGCTTGGGGCCTTGCCCTCTGGGGCGCCGTTAGTTACTGGGGTGCTGCTTTGATTGTCTGCCATCGTGATCACCTTGATGCAAGCTTAGGTTAACCCTACGGGCCCAAATGGGTGCGAACCGAGCCACTGCTGCGCGTTAGTGCGCTGCTCGTCCGCCCACCCATGAATGCAACTGCGCTTAATGCGAACTGCGCTTATTAAGTACGAACCTTGGCGCACATTAACTCAGCCGAGCAAGCCTCGACCCCGTCAACCGTGGCGACGCCCTTGAAGGAAGCGATACCACGACGCTCCTTTAAGTACTCGACATCGATCACTAGCTGGTCACCTGGCTTGACCGGGCGACGGAAACGGGCGTGATCGATCGAGGCAAAATAATAGAGCTCGCCTGGCTCTGGCTTGCCGACCATGGTAAAGGCTAAGACGCCAGTGGCCTGGGCCATTGCCTCTAAAATGAGGACGCCCGGTAAGACTGGCTTGTTCGGGAAGTGACCCTGGAAATAGGGCTCGTTAAAGGAGACGTTCTTGATCGCACGCAAGGTCTTGTGCTCGTCGGTGATGCTATAGTCCACGACGCGATCGATCATCAAGAACGGGTAGCGATGTGGCAGGAGCGACATGATCTGCTCGACATCTAAGGTCTTCTTTTCGTTGGTCTCATTACTCGAAGTCACTTCAATTCACCCTGTGGTCATCAAATACCAGAAAACTTATGGAGCCTAGCTCACTGCAAATGAGCCTTAACCGCCTAGCACTCTCAGCTTGGGACTATCACTTAGTACCCTGAGCTTTGTACTCTAAGCCTTACGCCCCTGCAAGTCACTTAGGCCCTTAGTGCTCAAATAAAACCAGTTAGCTGATTTACCCTGTGCTGTCAGGCCGACCCTAAGGCGCATTTGCAGGAAGCCAAAACTCCACTTCAACGCAATAGAATAAGGCAAAAAGCCCGACAATAAAAGGGCCATGCACTATTCGGACATGGCCTCGCTTGCTTAGTGCTCTTGCCTAGCGCTCTCGCTTAGCGCCTTGCTTAGTGCTCTTGCCTAGCGCTCTCGCTTAGCGCCTTGCTTAGTGCTCTTGCAAGGCCGCAACCTTTTGCTCGAGCTCTTGCAGGCGGTGGTACATATCATTGATATGGAGCACACGCGCGGCGGTCTTACGCCACTCAGCATTAGGCTGGGCTGGAATACCCGAGGAGTAAGTGCTCTTAGGCTCAGTGATCGAGCGCATCACCATGCACATGCCCGAAATCGTAACTTGGTCGGCGATCGTGATATGGCCATTAAAGACGCTCGTGCCGCCGATAATGCAGTACTTACCGATCGTGACCGAGCCTGCGAAGGTGGTGCCACCTGCGACTGCTGTACCGTAGCCGATCTTGACGTTATGGGCGATTTGGCACAGATTGTCGATGATGACATTGGACTCAATAATGGTGTTATCAAGCGCGCCGCGATCGATACAGGTGCAAGCACCGATCTCCACCCGGTCGCCGATGATGACGCGGCCGGTCTGCGGAATCTTGACCCACTCACCCTTGTCATTAGCGTAGCCAAAGCCGTCACCGCCAATTACGGTGCTTGATTGAATCAGGCAATGAGCGCCAATTTCACAGTCATGATAGACGCTTACCAGCGGGTAGAGCTTGGTGTTAGCGCCGATCTTAACTTTTGGACCAAGCACGCAGTTGGCGCCAATTTGGACGTTGTCGCCTAACTCGACCTCAGCGCCAATTACGGCATTTGGGCCGATTGCGACGTTGGCACCGAGCTTAGCTGAAGGATGGATGATGGCGCTTGGAGCAATCCCTTCTGCCACCGGTGGCGTGGTATCGAGCATTTGAGCCACGCGGGCAAAGCCTAAGTACGGATCATTGAGCACAATCGCCGCACCCTTGACGTGCTCTTTGAGCTCAGGCTTGACCATCACGCAGCTGGCCTGCGAGGTCTCTAAGGCCGAGCGATACTTCGGGTCGGATAAGAAGCTGATGTCGCCCTCATGCGCGGTAGCAAGGTTGGCCACGCGCGTAATGTTGATGTCACCATCGCCAATAAATGATGCCCCCAGTTGCTGTGCAATCTCTTTGACTAACACTCCATCCTCTCCCTACAGCTGCGTATGCCGATTAGGCTGCGTGCGCTCGATCAAGCGCGTATGACAGTTACAGCCACGCCCAAGCAGAGCTTGGGCGTGGCGTGGTTGGTACGGACGCACAGGCGCCCATATCTGCTTTAATTTGAGTTATTTCTTGGCCTTGCCCGCAGCACTAACACGGCTGATAACCTCCGAGGAGATATCCAGCTCTGGGATAGAGTAGACAGCAATACCACCATCACCGCGCAGAACTAAATCAATGCCACGCTCCTTGGCGATAGCATCAATGGCCTTTTGGACCTCGATATCGATCTTACGCTGCTCTTCAGACACACGCTTTTGCTGATCTTCTTGCAAGGCACGAGCCTTTAATTGGAAGTCAGATTGGAGCTGAGCAAACTCACGTTGCTTGGAGACCAGCTCATCGCCCTTGTACTTACCAGCTTGTAAGTCAGACCCTAATTGGGAGCCCTTCTGCTGCATCTTTTGCAACTCTTGCTCACGAGCACCAAACTCCTTGGCTAAGGCCTCTGTTACGGCCTTGGTCTGAGGAATATCATTCATAATTAATTGCAAATTGAACACAGCAACGGTTGGGGTACGGGCGGCAGCTGGAGCGTCAGCGGCTTGAGCGCTGGCACCGAGCAGAGCAAAACTTAAAGCAGAAGCTAATAAGACTTTCTTCAACATGTTAACTAGAACTCCCAGAAACAAGGGCCTCAGCCCTTGCTCAAAACAAATCTGCAACGATGGGCCAGCGGCACCTAGGCCTAGGCCCTGGCTTAACGCCTGCAACTAGAAGCGACCACCGATATCAAAGGAGAAGTACTCTGAATCGTCGCCGTCTTGCTCCTTAACTGGGCGGGCAAAGCTAAAGGACAGTGGGCCCACTGGCGACATCCAGGTGAGCGAAATACCAGCGGCAGCACTGAACTTCGATGGATCGCCGTAATCAGGTAAGCCCGAATAGCCACTGGTGTACTCGTCGTAATGAGTATCCCAGACCGCACCAGCGTCTAAGAAGATCGAGGTACGAACTTGGTTCTTATAACTTTCCGAAACGAATGGCGTTGGCACAATAATTTCAGCCGACACACTCCAAAGCGCATTACCGCCTAAATTATCATCGTCATCGATGGAAGCACTATTATTACTAGTCGGATAAATCGCGCGTGGGCCGATGCTATTGCGCTTGAAGCCGCGTAACCACTGGTCGCCGCCCAAGTAGAAGTTATCAAAGAATGGTAACTTCTGATCTAAGCCGTCCACCTGGCCATAGCCATCACCGTAGGCAGCACGGCCGCGCACGGCAAAGACGAAGTCGTGACCACTATTTAATGGGAAGTAGTGGAAGGTCTGGGCCTCTAACTTGTAGTACTGGAGATCGGAAATCTCAGGTAAGGTGACAAAGGCCGATAAGCTCTGGCGCGAACCGGAGGTTGGGAATACCGAGCGGTCTAAGTTATTGCGCGATAAGCCCACCGAGACTGAGAAGTCGTAGAAGGTGTTGTTTGGCTTATTGCCATCAGCGTACACACTCCAGAAATCCAAGGCCTGCAAGAAGAGCTTATTGGAGGTGATGTCCTGACGGGTCGCACCAACCGAGTAGCTGACGTAGACATTCTCCGATAATGGATAGCCCGAGGTGACCTCAAGACCGATGGTCTCGTTATCGTACGAAACCACGTCGGCGTCGTCACCGTGGAAGTTATCGTAGTAAGCGCGGCCACCTAAGGAGATATTGTCCACCGTGAAGTAAGGGTCGGTATAGGAGATATCGACGTGCTCACGGTAATCATTTTGGTAGGCGCTGATGCTAGCGCGGGTACCCCAACCAAAGACGTTGTTCTGGGAGATACCGGCCGAGAGCATAAAGCCTGAGCTGGTACCGTAACCGATACCACCTTGGATCGAGCCGGTTGGCTGCTCCTTGACCGTGGTCTCTAAGGTGACGGTATCGGCGGCGATGCCATTGCGCTGTGGCTTAATATCGGCCGTCTCAAAGAAGCCGGTACGATTGAGGCGGGCCTTGGAGGCATCCAAGAACTCGTTGGAGAGCCAAGTACCGTCCATCTGACGTAACTCACGGCGAATGACCGTGTCGTCAGTGGTGGTATTACCCGTGATATTGATATTGGTGACGTAGATGCGCTGGCCTGGCTCCACCATGAAGTTGAGGTTGACCACCTTGGTCTCCTCATTGATGTCCGGCACCGCCGTGACCTTGGAGTAAGCATAGCCATACTTACCTAAGAAGTTGGCTAAGGTTTTCTCCATATTGGTGATTTCACGGGCCGAGTACACCGAGCCTGGCTCTAAGGTGATGAGCTGCTCCATTTGTGGGCCATACTTTAAGGTATCGCCTTGTAAGGTGCACTCACCGATCGTGTATAAATCACCCTCGTTGATCGCTACGGTCAGATATAAGCCCTTGCGATCTGGGGTCATCGAAACTTGGGTCGAATCGACCTTAAAGCGGACATAACCGCGATCCATATAGTAGGAACGCAGCGTCTCTAAGTCGCCGGTGAACTTCTGAGCGTCATAGCGCGAGTTGGCGATCACATTCCACCAAGGGACGTCATCACGCAGCTCAAGCTGAGCCTTTAACTCTTCTTCGCTAAAGGCAGTATTGCCCACGATGTTGATCTGCTCAATCGCGGCGGCCGCGCCCTCATAGAACTCGAGCTTGATGTCGACGCGGTTACGTGGCAGATAGGTGAGCACCGGCTTGACGTCAGCCTGGTACATACCAGCCGAGTGGTAGAAGTCCTCTAAGGACTGCTCAATTTGGGTGAGCAAGCGTACATTGATCGGCTCACCGGCGCGCAGACCTTGCTGCTCGATCACATCACGCAGCGCTTCCTCTTGGATCTGCTCGTTACCGGCGAAGGTAATCGCGCCAATAGTTGGGCTCTCGACGACATCGACCACTAAGACTGAACCGTCTAAGGATAAGGAGACGTCGCTGAAGTTGCCGGTCTCATACAGGCGCTTCATAGCTAAGGCCACGTTATCGGCAGTGACGACATCGCCTTGGCGCATCGGCAGAGCCAGCAGCACCGCACCCAAGCTGACACGGTTTAAACCGCGCACCTTGATATCTTGGATTACCACATTACCTGAGAGGGCGGCAGAGTTCGGAGCCGCCGCACTATGTTGTAACGGGCTCGAAATCATAGCTGCCTGCGCGGCAGATGGTGCCGCCCAGGCCGACTGAGGTGCAATGGCAGCTGCGGCAAGCGTCATCACGGCAGCGGCAAGGCCGCTTAAGGCTGGGCCTTGTTTGTGCTTCAAATCACTCAACATGGTTAATCCAAAACTCAACGGGAGCTCGTGCCTCCACCGCTTGACCGATTCAAGCGCGAAGGCGATCTACAAATTGCCTATTATAGCCAAAATAGCTCAGGTCATTGAGAGCCAAAATCGCCCAGATCACAAACCGAGCGCATTTAGCCCCAGACCTAAAGCCAAAAATAGCTGATGTCATTGAAAATGGCCAGCAAGGTCAAACCTAGGATCAGACTTAAACCCAAGACCGATAAAAAGTTTTGCGCCCGTACGCTCGGGGGCCGCCCGATGACCTTTTCATAAGCAAGATACAAGAGCTGACCTCCATCTAACACCGGAATCGGGATGAGGTTCAACCAACCCAGGTTGATCGATAAGAGCGCTAGGAACTTCAAAAAGAAGCTTGGGCCCAAGGACGCCGTTTCACCGGCGACGGTCGCGATCGCAACGGGACCTGATACGGCTTTAAAGCCGATATCACCTGAGACCAAAGAGTGCAAGGAGCGGAAAATCAAGAGCGAGTCGCTGACGGTATCATGAAAAGCCTTGGTCACGAGCTCAACTGGCCCAAAATTGACCTCAGTCCACACCAGCGATCCATCTAAGGTAATCGCCCCCATCCCAAGACGTGGTTGCACCTTACCATTTTGACCGTCAACCGTCACATTAGGCTCTACGGTGAGCTCAAACATCTCAGAGGAAGTCGGCGCCACGCTCGCCCGCGCCCGCGCCACTGCCTCTAAGCCGTCATACCAAGCCTGATTAAGCTTAGGGTCACGTCCGCGCGCAAAGAATGCCTCATCAGTGGTAGCGCTAAAGTCTGCGGCCGGATCTGGGGGCAGCATACCTTCGTCCCAGTAACGGCGCACGATCGTCAGCTTAATCGGGGCATAAGGGGCATTAAGCGCCTTGCCGATGTACTCCTCGGTAACTTCCTTAGGCAGCGGACCTAACAGATCAAGCTGTTGCTTGCGAAAATCAGCGCGCAATAAGGCGACCGCCTCTGAGAAATTGGCGACCTTCGTGCCGTTAACGGCGACAATCAGGTCACCGGGCAAAAGCCCAGCGCGCGCGGCGGGCTTATCGGCCTCGACAAAGGAGACATCGGCGGCCATTTCGCCCCAGCTTTGGCCCATCCCGATGTAATCAAAGAAGTCATCCTCAATCACATCAAAGCCGGTCAAATCTAACTGCAAGGTGCGCTCAGGGCCCCGGCCAAAGTCTGACTTGACCGTAAAATCGACTTCTTTTCCGGCAAAACTGCCCAGGTTCATCCAAGCGTCACCAGCGGTATAGACCTCACGGCCATCGACGGTGGTGATCAAATCACCATTGCGCAGGCCCAGCTCATAGGCGCGCGAGCCCGGCGCAATGCCATCGACGACGGGCAAATGAGCGCTCACGCCAAAGGAATTGATCACGATATAGATCAAAAAGGCGAGGATGATATTAAAGACAGGGCCCGCCGCAATGATCACAGTGCGCTGCCAGATCTTTTTATCAGCAAAGGAGTCACTCAGCTGCGCCTGATTGTCTTGCGCCGCGCGCTCGGCCTCACGCACCAAGGCCGCCGTGGACTTAGTGCTAAAGGCGCTATCAGGATTAGTACCAGTGCGAATCTGAGCAAAATCAGTCTCAAAGGATCCCGAGGCTAAATTAGCCCAGCCTTGACCGGGCTTTTGCGCCGCCTTTTTCTGAGCAGCCTTGTTCTGAGCAGCCTTTTCCTGATCGGCTTTTTCCGCGTCAGTCGCAGCGCCTTCAACGGCGGTGACCTCGACGCTCTCGCCCTTCATCTTGACGTAGCCACCTAAGGGCAGCAAAGCGATCGCGAACTCTTCGCCGTTCTTGCGGACCTTACGGAAGATCACCGGGCCAAAGCCCAAGCAGAAGCGATAGACCTTAACCCCACAGAGGCGAGCTGCCAGATAGTGACCAAACTCATGGATGGTCACCAAGACACCCAAAACAATACAGAAAAAGAGCAAATTCCAGAGCGCGCCGCCCATGCTATCCTCACCTTGGATCGACCAAATTACCGCGCCTACTACGAGCGCACAAGATACTCAATTGACCGCGCACGGCGCGAAAGGTTCACTCAGGCCGCCACGTGCCTGCTACGAAGTGCTAGGCAGTGCGTGCCTGCCACGGCAGCAGCTCAACGCGTGCCGGGCACCGCGTGCCTCCAGCCCGACGGCATGACAGCACGTGCTTGGTTTCGAGAAATCAGGTCCGAGCTACACAACAAGCGCACGCGCAAGCAAGCGCCCTGAGGCAGCTTGCGTCCTGAGGCAGCTTGGCCGCGTGCCGCGTTGTCACTTAGAGCAGTGGCCTGCCCAGGCTGCTGTACTCTGAGTTGGCAGCTCTCGCCGCAAGCTAACGGCCGCGCTTGGCGATCTCAGCTTGCGCCAGCTGACGGGACTTAGCATCGACCGCCAAGATTTCCTCGAGGCTGTGGGCGCACTCCCCGCTTAGTTGATTGAGTACTGCCTCCACTACTTCACTGATGCCCAAGAAGCTCAGCTTTTCTTGTAAGAA
The DNA here is from genome assembly GCA_944390115.1 of uncultured Anaerobiospirillum sp. Taxonomy (GTDB): domain Bacteria; phylum Pseudomonadota; class Gammaproteobacteria; order Enterobacterales; family Succinivibrionaceae; genus Anaerobiospirillum. The sequence continues at coordinate 19,968 of CALXOW010000008.1, read as the reverse complement.
GGCGGCGACTGCTTCCTCATTGGCGGCATTTAAGGCAGTGGTGCAAGCTTGACCCTGCTTGCTCGCCTCAATACCTAAGTACAGGCAAGGGTAGCGCTCAGGCTCAGGCTGTTTGAAGGTCAAGGTGCCGACCTTAGTGAAATCAAGCGGGGCCACGCCTGAGTTGATGCGCTCGCTAAAGCCCATAGCTACCGCAATTGGGGTCTTCATGTCCGGCGCGCCTAATTGCGCTAAGACCGCGCCATCGCGATAGGACACCATCGAGTGAATCACCGATTGCGGGTGAATCACGATCTCGACTTGGTCCGGACCGGCATTAAAGAGATAACGCGCCTCGATGTACTCCAAGGCCTTATTCATCATGGTGGCGGAATCAACCGAAATCTTAGGGCCCATCGACCAGACCGGGTGATTGATCGCCTGGGCTACGGTTACTGCGGCAAGCTGCTCTACCGGGGTGTCGCGGAATGGACCGCCCGAGCCCGTCAACAGCAGCTTGGCTACGCCCGCGCCCTTAAGGGCGCAAAAGCCCAAGTTTTGCTGCAAGTCACGGGGCAAGCATTGGAAGATGGCCGAGTGCTCGCTATCGACCGGCAGCACCTGCGCTCCGCTCTTTTTGACTTCATTAAAGAAGAGCTGGCCACTCATCACCAGCGCTTCTTTATTGGCCAGGCAAATGCGCGCGCCAGTCTTAATCGCGGCTAAGAGTGGCTTTAAGCCTGCGGCGCCGACAATGGCGCCCACCACCATACCGGCGGCGCCGTCTCCGGCGAGCTCACAGACGCCCTGCTCTCCGACCAAGATCTCGATATTGCGCAGAGCCTTGCCCTCATCGCCGCGCACGCCTTCAACCATGGCCTTGAGCTCGACGGCGGCACCGCTATCGCTTAAGGCGACGCGCGCTGGGCGAAACTCGCGCATCTGCGCAAAGAGCTGAGCTACGTTATGGCCTGCGGCTAAACCATGAACATAGAAGCGATCAGGATTGTGGCGAATGACCTCGCAAGTGGACAGACCAATCGAGCCGGTCGCACCGAGGATGGTGACGCCGGTCGGGCCATTAGCGCAAGGCTGAAAAAAGATAGGCCCGCCGCTTTCCGTGCCCAAGAACTCACTGCGGCCTAATTGCTCGGCGGTGGCACTAGCCCCTGATTGATTGGTGGTCTTAACCATAGATGAGCTCTCCTGCAACCAGCCAGTAGATGCTTAAGAACATCGGTACGGCCGCCAGCTGCGAATCGATGCGGTCGAGCATACCGCCGTGGCCTGGGAAGATCTTGCCCGAGTCCTTAATATTGACCAGACGCTTTAACATACTCTCGGTTAAGTCACCTAAGACCGAGAACAAGATGGCACCAAAGGCGGCGCATAAGAACGCCAGTTCATGATTTTGGAAGTCGGAGTAAAAGCCGTAGTACTTGCCCAGGAACATCACCACAATGGCAAAGACGATACCGCCCAACAGGCCCTCGCGCGTTTTCTTCGGGCTCACCTCCGGCATGAGCGGGGTCTTGCCAACCATGCGCCCGGTGAAATAAGCGCCCGAGTCGGCCGCCCACACCAAGGCCATAATCGCTAAGAGCAAGTAAGCGCCTTCATAGTAGTTATCAGCGTAATTGGTGGCGCGGCAAATCAAGATCGCCTGCAAAAACGGCACTAACATCAAGAGGGCAAAGACGGTATTAAGCGCGATATTGTCATGCCACTTGATAACCTTAGGGTAGGACTTGACGAGGTAGATCGCAACGAGCCAAAACGGCACCGCAAGCACGACCAAGGCCTTCATATAAATAGGGACCGCACCATTAGGCTCAACATATTCACCTGGAGGGGCGGCGACAAACATCAAGGTCGCGGCGATCGCGGCAATCACGACAAAGGGAATGCGGCTTTTGTATTTGAGGAGCGGGCCCATTTCATAGGCTGCGATCATGTACATGAGCAAGGCGCCCATCGTAAAGATGGCGTAATCTGCCACAAAGAGCCATAGCAGCGCCACAGCAATCAACACCACGCCGGTGACTATTCTCACGCCCATCGCGTGCACTCCTCCAACCAAAAAACAAACACTGTGCCTTACGGCACCCAGCTATCTTACCGCCAGCCGGAATTTTATGGGGCAGCAAAACGCCGCAACTTGCACCATCTCACAAGACGCGGCCACAAAAAAGCGGCCAACGGCCGCTCAAAAATCACACTATAACGCCCAACTTAGCACTGACTCACTTTAAGCTCAGTGCTGAGCAGGCATAACTTGCACGCCGCTCTGAGAGCGCGCTCATCTTAGCGCGCCCGACTTTGCGCAAATATAGCGCATACGTGAACGCAGCGTACGCGTAAAGGGAACGTAAAGGGCACGCAACCAGGTTAGCGTGCTTTACCTTGCACCTGTGCCGAGGTCATACCAAAGCGACGCTCACGCGAGGCAAAGTAGGCTAAAGCCGCCTCCAGATCAGCGCGGCCAAAGTCCGGCCACAAAGTGTCGGTGACATAGAACTCGCTGTAGGCGCATTGGTAGAGCAGGAAATTGCTGATGCGATGCTCCCCGCCGGTACGAATGAGCAAATCGACATCCTCACTGACCGCCAGATGAGCCTTGAGCTGCGCCTCATCGATAGCGTCGGCTGAGAGCTTGCCCTGCGCGACCTCGCGTGCCAAAGCACGTGCCGCCCGAGCGATATCCCAGCGTCCGCCGTAATTTAAGGCGATATTGAGGGTCATATGGCTGTTGTTCTGGGTCAGCTCCTCGCACTCGGCAATGGCTTGATTGAGCTGAGGCGAAAAGCGCGTCAGGTCACCGATAAAGCGCACCTTAATGCCATTTTGATGGAGGCGTTCTCGCTCGCTTTGCAGCACTTGGGCAAAGAGCTCCATAAGGCCATCAACTTCGTCCTTAGGGCGCTTCCAATTCTCCGAAGAGAAAGCAAATAAGGTCAGGTTCTTAATCCCGAGGCGGGCAGCGGCCTCGACCGTGCGCGATACCGCCTTAGCGCCTTGGCGATGGCCAAAGAGGCGAATCTTACCCAACCTCTGCCCATAGCGTCCGTTGCCATCCATGATGATAGCCACATGGTTAGGCAGCGCCCCCAGCGTGGCAGCACCAGCTTTAGAAGTAACAGGAGAGGAAAGATCAGCCATTAGCAACCCAAGAACAAGTTGGTAGAAATTAAGCCTTAGCATAGCAGCCGGGACTGAGCCCGCGCTTAGGCTAAACTCTCAGTTTAGTGGATTGTGGCCCCTGTCTCAAGCGCAAAATCAGCGCTTATCCCCTTAGCGGCAGATCCCCACCCCAAAGACCGTAAGATCGAGCACCAGATAAACCCACAGCACCGATTGAGAAAAGAGGCAGCGCGCATACCCGGTGCCATCATCGAGACAAGCGGGATCAGCCTTTAAGGAAAAATCGCTCGCCGCCGTCGGCAAGGTGTGCACCTGGTCACAAGCTGCAATTGCAGCTGGTCACGAGGATGCGTACCTGGAACGCGGCTAAAACAGATTGCTCTGCCCTGGCGGCCGCGCTCTGCTGAAAACAGCACCGAGCCTGGGCGCAAGCCAGCACGAAGTTGGAAGGCGTAACTGGCTCCTCGCTCCTAACTGGACTGACTCACGCAGCTGGCGGCGGCGGGGGTGGTGGGTGGGCATGTTGCAATTGAAGCTGGTCACGAGAGATGTGTACCGAGAACGCGGCTGGCGCCGATCGCACCGCACTTACGGCCGCGCCCCTTTTACTTGCAGGCAGCACCCAAGCCTGAACGAACCTTCCAGCAGGGCCTGCCCATCCTTACCGGCGCGGGCGTACGCACTGGCTCAAAGCATGGTCGCGCACCGGGAGCGGGCCGGGCGCAATGCACCGCACCTGAGCAGTTTCTCAGCCCCTAGAGGCTCAGGCTCATAGCGGCGGCTTTCTGCCTGCACCATGAGCGCCGCGCGCTGCGCGCTGAGAGGTTGTTTGGCGGCGGTGCTTTGTTGCAAAATTGCAATTTATGTCACAGATTTGCCATAATCGCGTTTTCGCTTTTGTCTAAGACCTCACAAGCCCCACCCCAGCTTAATGTTAAAGTCGTTAAGAATGCTAAAGCGCTTGTGACCTTGGTCATCTTGCGTGATACCTGAACCTAAGGAGAGTGGTTATGGCCGCAGTCCCATTTGACGTGGAGCGCCTGGAGCGCAATCAGCACTTCCGCGTGCCGCACTATTTCGAGCGCCAAGCCCAAGCGCGTTTGCAGGCGCTCTTGGCTCACTCTGCCCTGTTGGCGGAGCTTACCAACCATTGGCAGCAGCGCTTGGACGCTGGTCCGCAACGGCGGACGCCTTATGCTTAAGATCTTGCTTCAGTCCCTGCTCCCTGGCAGTGGCGCTACCACCGTAGCCTTTAATCTCGCGCAAGCCCTAACCTTAATTTCCCACGGTTTTCAGACTAGAAAGCCTAGAACCATGATTCCATAAGGCTTTATGCTCGTTTTTCTCGTTCGAATTCTAGTTTAAAATATAGAAACGCTTTTGTGTGCAAAACGGCTTAAAATCGGCATTTTTGGCCTCTAGTCTGAAAATCGTGGGAAATTAAGGCCTAAGTACCCAGCAGCCGGGCACCTTGGTCAGTCTGCGCCCTGAGCACGGCCAAATTCTCGCCTCCTGCCAGCATTCCGTGTTCTCTGCTTTAAACCACGCGCCTAATGAAACGATGGCGGTGAACTTGCAGCTTGGCCTCTAGCCCAGTGGTGATCGACTACCCTACCAGCTATGAGGTCTTAGGCGAGATCATCAGCCGCACCATCACCACCGATTACTTCCAGGGCAATACGCCGCTCACGGCCATAACCGATAATCTTCCGGCCACTTACTTAGTAAGCGAGAACGAGGGGGCCTTAGTGCTGCGCTTCCAGAACACGGACTTCTTGCGCCTCAAAGGCCACGCTCTGACCATTTACCCGCAGTAACAGTCCAGCGCAGGCTAAGGTCCAGTTCAAGTAAGCTCCAGCCCGTGAAAACAAGCTTCGGCTACGACCAATCGTTGAGCGCCTCAATCTGGTCGAGCAGGTTCAGCTGGGTGGCAGGACGCGCTTTATTATGCCGTGGCTTGGACTTAGGCTGCGTCTGCTTACATGGTGGGACCTCAGTTGACTCTGCCGCTTCAGACTTGAGCGGAGCAGGCTGAGTCTCTGGCTCAGGCTCGATGTCAGATGACAAGGGCTGGGACTCTAAGGCAGGCTCTGCTGCCTGCTTGCGCGTTGTGGCCTCTGGCGTTGGAGCAGCCGCTTCAGACTTGAGAGGAACGGACTTATTCTCTGGCTCGATATCTGGTGACAAGGGCTGAGGCTCTAAGGCCGGATCAGTTGCCTGCTTGCGCAATGTGGCCTCAGGTATTGGAGCAGCCGCTTCAGGCTTGAGCGAGCAGGCCTGAGTCTCTGGTTCAGATGCTATGTCTGATGACACAGGTTGAGGATCTAAGGCAGGATCAGGTGCCAGCTTGCGCGCTGTAACCTCAGGTGTTGGAGCAGCCGCTTCAGGCTTGAGCGGAGCAGGCTGAGGCTCTGGCTCAGACGCAATGTCTGCTGACTTTACTTGGAGATTGGGCTCCGAAGCCTGCTCAGGTAATTTAGGCGGCGTCTCCGGAGCAAGTAAGTTGCTAAAGGAGAAGGCATCCTGAAATTGATCAATCAAAGCCATGAGCTGCGTAACGCGCGCGACAATCCGGCGCTGTTCACCCAGCGGCGGCAGAGACAACGGCAGCTCAGCTATATCGTCACTGCCTATGTTCCTAGTAAGCGACCCGTGAGCCCAGATCAGAATGTGACGCTCAAAGAGCTGCGATTGAAAATAGAGCTTGAGATAGTTGGGTTCAACCGGAATGCTGGGCTTAAGTCGCAAGCGAAATAAGCTTCCACTGAAAACGCATGGCCAACTAGGATCAAGATGATCTACTACCCAAGCTTTACCAATCGAACCAGATTTAGCGATCACTATATCATTGACCTGCAAGTCCGCAAGATCAAGGCGCGCCGCTGAGATCTGACCTAGCTTAACCTTGTCCCAATTGACCTCACCGTCATAAAAATCAGCAATGCGCAAAAACTTGGCATTGCCTTGATCCATTGCCTTGGTATCAACCCCCGACTTAATATCGACCAGATCGCCTAAACATAGCCATTTCCACTTATCTGGGATGGAAAAAGGGACCTCTTTAATAGGGAATGTACCTTTGAACTCAACTTTAGGTTCATCTATTTGCTGCGGCACCAATTGCCCCGCCAACGCTAATTGCTGCACCTTAGCGCGCGTTGCTTGCGCCAGCGGCTCCAGTAAGCGATATGATTGCTCCAACAGATCGATTTGCTGCATGAAGTGCTCAAGCTTGGTGATAATGCGTTCTTGTTCTTTGAGAGAGGGCAGTGGAATCCAAGTTTGACCAAAAACGTCGGCCGCTATGCGCGGCATGGTAGTTCCTAATGCTTTGGATAGGAGTTTTGGGGTCGCCCACTTCAGGACATAATAGGCCCACTTAGAGCTAATAAGCTCAAAATCTGGGACATAAGCGTAACAGCTATTGTTAATGCTGCACTCACGCGCGGTAATAGCAATATCACCGATATTAAAACCAGTGATCGTGTAGATCACAGCACCAATCGGAACCAACTTAGCGTAAGTTTCGAGTAATCCTTGCTCCGTGATACCACAAGCCCCCTCCCAAATATAGACCCCCTTGCTTTGGTTGGCATGTAAATCAGTCCCGGTAATCCAAGGAATAGTGGGATTGTCCCAGTTCTCAGTTTTGTCCGACGGTGTCCTACCTCGGAACACTTGTCCTAAATCATTGAGCTGATACCATTGCCACTTATTAGGCAGCGCAAAAGGAACCTCATCTAAAGCCGGACTTACATTCTTGGGCTTGACCACTGGCTCACTGTCTTGCTGCGGCAACAACCTCCCAGATAAAGCTAGCTCTAAGAGGCGATAACGCAAGGCGCTAAAGCAAGTCATAGCATTATTCCTTGGCGTCAAACTTAATATAGACACTCAGCTCGCTTTGTAGATGATCAAAAACTTGGCTGCTGTTCTTATAAGCTTGAGACATGGCGAGCAATAGTTGCTTTAAGCTCATCTGCTCGAACTCAGTGGGTGGTGGTGTCATCCACACTGGGAGCTTAATTCGGCACAGTTTGTCGTTAAGAAACTGGGCCGCCGTGAACTTGCGCCAACGACCATTAGGATTGCTCTTTTGGTCATAGGTTTCTACGCGCCGACCAAAGGTACCACGCTCTGTGGCCTGATAACACTGCACAAAATCGTCGAAGTCGCTCAACTGCAAACGATTCTTTACTAGCGAGAAGTTAGTGTCAGTGCGCAGGTCATAAACCCATATATCCCTGGTTGGTTGTCCTTTGGTAAAGAACAGCACATAGGTGTTAATGCGCTCCACATAAAACAGACCATGCGGTAAACGTAGCATGGTGTGCAGGTTGAATTTGGTCAATAAAGTGCGCCGAATTTCCTTGCCTGCCTTATCGTACAGAATGCCTTCTGGCATCACCACCGCTGCCCGGCCTCCATCCTTGAGCAACGACATAATGTGCTGCAAAAAGTTGAGCTGGTTGTTGTTGGTCTTGGCAACAAAGTCTGAGCGCTCGATCGATATTCCCCCCTTAGCGCGATCACCAAACGGCGGATTGGTTAAGATTACATCAGCTTTCTCCTGAGGTAAGATCATAAGCGAATCGCCTAAGGAAATCGGAGATTGCTTACCCTCAAAGCCATGCAAAAACATGTTCATGGAGGCCATGGTCACCACGATCGGTGTGTTGTCTTGACCGCGCAAACCGTGCTCTTTGATGAACTCAAGCTCAGACACCAAATCGGTTTGCTTGCGCATATGGTCGTAGGCCTCGATTAAAAAGCCTGCCGTGCCACAGGCCGGATCCCAGACCAACTCGTTGGGCCGAGGATCGGTAAGCTCAGTCATGACTTGCACCAGTACGCGCGGCGTAAAATACTGCCCCGCTCCACTGCGCACATCTTGGCCATTGCGTTCCAAGATGCTCTCATAAAGCGCGCCCTTCACATCGGTTCTCAAGTCAAGCCAGTTGGTACTATCGATCATCTCAATTACTTTGGTGAAGTACAGCGGATGGTCAATTTTGTTGTGAGCTTTAGCGAAAATGCCGCGCACCAGCGCATCGGGATAATCAGAAGCAGATAGGGTGGCAATGATCTCGTTGTAATGGGCAAGACGCTGCTCTGGTAGTAACGGTACTTCTTGGCCCAAATAATCTGAGGCAGTGAGCAAACTCTGCCATTGGCAGGACTCAGGCAAGTGCGATTGTTCATCCCAATCTATGAGCTCAGAATCCATCTTGATGAAAAGCAAGTAAGTCAACGCTGCCCAAAAATCAGTATAGCTTACGCCATGGCCGACCACGACATCAGCCATATCCCAGAGCTTCTTGCTCAGGGTTCGCACCTGCTCAACGTGCTTGGGGTTAGTCAATGTCGAAGCCATACTAAGACCTTATCTGTGTTGCAACCAAAGCCCCATAACCAGTTGGTTTTAGACCAGTTGCGCCCGCACCAGCCAGCGCAGCTTCGCTCAATCCCCACCAAATAACTAAGAGGCTACCTATCATGACAGGCTACTCGTGGCCTTAACTTGGGGCAAGCACTTGCACCCGAAAGTGCTAGGCCGCTAGCAGAAAGCGATTGAGCGAGTGAATAGCGCGATCGGAATCGTTGATGCCGAGCAGGTCGCGCATATTGTCAAAAATCTCGCTGTCGATCTTACGCAGCGCCTTAATCCCAGTGATCACACCGCTACGCACAATGGTTTGGGCCAAGAGTCGGTAAAGCTCACGCATGGCAGGATCCATCGGCAGCGAGTTTTGCGCTTGACCACACCACAAGTTAAAGCGCTGCGCAAAGCGCGCGCTGTTGTGTAGGGAGATAAGTTCTTGGCTGTTGTGGAAACCAAAGCGCGTGAGTTGGTAAATATTGGTCAGCGCCACTTCATCCTCTGCGGTGAGTGGCACTACAGTACGTCCACCTTGGTCTTGCAACAAAAGCCCGTATGAGCGCCACAGGCGTTGCACATTGAAGCTGGCAAAGCTTTGCTCCAAATTAGTCTTCATCAGCTTTAAGTTGGACGCGGTGAAGAGCTCAGCATCAGCCTCATTGCGCTTGAGCTGGGCAAAGATGGGCTCCTCCAGAGCAAGCTTAGAGAGTCTGCTCTCAAAACCTTCAACCTGATGCTCGGCTTCCTTGAAGGTGAAGCCTTCATAGATCACCTGATCTTGCTGTTGCGGCAACACCCTGAAGTAGCCCTTGCTAATCTCAAGGAGTTTCTTACGCGCTGGGAGATCCTCCATTAATACCGCAATCAAGCTCTTGCGTTCCAAGTTAGGTGCACTGCTTGATTGGTACGGTGGCAACCCGCGTTCACAGGCATGGCAAATGTCTAAGGCTAAGCCTTGGAGATCGAGCTTAGGTGCCAGGCGCTTGAGTGCTAAGAGCTCATTTTGATCACCCCGCAGCGCCAGGTTATTTAAACGAGTGGCCAGTAAGAGCAAATTGTCGTTGCTGACCACGCCGCGCGATAAAAGCTCCAGCAAGCGCTCTAAGGACAGCACGCTCTCCCCTACGTTAAGGCTAGGCATGGCCTTCTCCGACTCGGTAACGCCCACGGCATCGAACAAGACGCAATAGTCCTTGTGTAAGGCATTTGGGGTGACCTCTTGGAGCAGAGCATCGCTAATCGAACGAACCCCACGGCCCTTCATCTGCGTGTAAAGCACTTCTGAGCGGACATAGGCCATAAAAAGCAAGATCTCAACTGCTGGGAAATTTGACCCGGTAGAAAGCATGCCGACGGTCACCGCAATACGGCACTCTTGGTCGTAACGAAACTTATTGATCAGCAGTTCGCAGTTGGGTTCGGAGTAGGTCACTTGCACCACAAAGTAATCAGAATCACTGCGCCCAAAGACCTTGCGAAATGTCTGGACAATCATCCGAGCGTGACGCTGATTTTGAGCAAAGACCAAGGTCTTGGGAATCAGATTGAAATCGCACTTACGCTCTGGGAAGAGCTTGGTGAAAACGGCATCTCGAAAGGCGACAATGATCGTCTCCACTTGCTGAGGCAACGCCACACTACGATTGATCGCGCGCGCCGTAAACTCAGCGCTCACTTGCGCCTGAGTATCCTTGCTCTCACCGGTGTAGTTGGATGTCACCTCCATACGCTCACCGGGATTGACCGCACCGCCATAGACTGAGCGCTCGGTCATCACTCGATAGACCATCATTCCCACATTGACACCATCGGCGATCGACTGCTCTAACGAATAATTGATCAGGCAGCAGCCTTGGAAAAAGCGGTCAGTCTCAGGAATAGGCGTGGCGGTCAACCCAAGCAAAATGGCATGCTGCCCAAAATAATCCAGGAACTTGCGCCACTTATTGTAGATCGAGCGGTGGCACTCATCGATCACGATGAGGTCGTAGTAGTCACAAGGAATGCAACTGTCCGCAGGAACCTCTTCGGGCAATTCGGTCTCCATCAGGCTATCGGACCACGCCACCAAATCCTCGTCTGGCGTTTCCACAACCAGATCTTGGTCCTTAGCAAGATTGAGTTCTTGGCCCTTCATGATCGCGCTAACCCGCTGGATCGTGGCAAAGTGCACTCCAGTAAAGCTTGAAGTTAGTTGCTCTGCTGAAGTGAGTTGCGCGGCATGAAGCTGTTCCTTGAACGGAAACTTGCCCTCGACCTCTAAATTGCGGAAAGTAGTGAGGGCGTCTGTCCCCAAGTTGGTGCGATCGGTCAGATAGAGCACACGGCGGACATTGCTGTGCTGAAACAGGCGCAAAAGAGCAGTGCGCGCGGTAATGGTCTTACCTGAACCCGTGGCCATAACCATATAAGCACGACGCTTACCCTGCTGCAACGCCATCTCGAGGTTATTGATCGCCTCAAATTGGCAGGTGCGCAGTACCCCCTGCTCCAGTTCAGGCAAACGCATAAAGCTCTTGCCCATAACCTGAGCCACATATTCATTAAGCTCAGGGCAGCGTTCTAGTACCTGTGACGGGCTTAAGAAGCACTGGAGCGGGATGTAATCAACGTCCGTACGCAGATCACGAAACAGGATGCGCTGACCATTGGCCAAGAACACCAAGGGCAACGGCCGAGCCACCGCAGGAAATTGCGGATTGAGCAAGGTGGTGTAACCCTCCGCTTGTGCCTTGACCGCTGGAGCTAAGAGGTTAACGGCGAGGCTTTTAGCCTCAATGACCGCGCAAGCATGGCCGTATAACAGTAAGGTGTAATCGGCTCGGTGCTGATTCTGCATTTGCTCCTCGCACACTGCCTGCGCTGGGGCATTAGGTAAGACCTCATCGCGCGGCACTACTGGCCAACCGGCCAGTCTGAGCTGTTGATCGATCAGCTCGCGTGCTTGTTGCTCTGGTGTCATAACACCTCCCTGGTTTGGTTTTATCCCCAAAAACAAGCCTTGAGGATTTCATGGCTCAACCGAAAGTGAGCTCTTTTTCACCTTAGCGTATTTCGAGCCCCAACTGCGCAAAATGGCCGCTCAATGCATCAGAGCTGAGCTCTGCAAGTTGAGTTTGAAGTAAAAAGCCCAATATCATCAGGAATTACCCCTTAAAGCCGAGAGTGAAAAGCTCGTACAGGCAGCGCATCGTACCTTCGCACTATTGCGCGCCTACTATTTCATTAGAGCGCAAAACACAACCTTTCCTCGAAAAAAGCCGTTCAACGCCTCTATTACTGCCAAAATTGTGAGCCACATCACATATATAACAAAAACGCACCTTACAGCACTCGCTTATTCAACTAGTTTTACCTGTTACTACGAAATAGTACGCATAAATTAACGACTAGTATTAACCTACCATACACCTACGAGCTCGCACCGCTCCAGCGCTATCACTACCGGCTCAGCCCCAGCGACCGCGCTTCAGATCAAGCTGGGCCTAATCATCCCCATGTACTTGCCGTAATTGAAGCTGATCACGAGGACGCGCACCGGGAACGCGGCTGGAGCAGATAACTCCGCACCTACGGCCGCGCCCCTGCCTTGAGTCCAGCACCGCGCTGGGGCGCAAGCCAGCACGCAGCATGAGGGCGCGCCTTGCCTCGCTCCTAGCTGGATTGACTCGCGCAGCAGGCGGCGGCGGGTGGGCCAGCTGTAATTGAAGCTGGTCACGAGGACGCGCGCTGGGAACGCGGTTTACGCCGATCGCTCTGTCCTGGCGGCCGCGCCCTTCGCGCCTACAGGCTGCACTTGCTCTTATGTCTTTTCCTTGAACACCTTTTACTAAAGCACATTTCGCGGCCCAACTGCGCAAAATGACTGTTCATTGCCAAATTATTTACTTTTTATCAAGATTATGTTTAATATAGCGCTGGTACCTGAAAAAAAATAAGACCTGTACTCGCGGGAGCACAGGCCTCATTTTGCTCATTGTGATCGGCATTGCGATCACGGGAGCGGGGCTGGGAGTTAGATCTCCATCAGCTCCTTCTCCTTGGCTGCTAAGATTTCATCGCACTTCTTGATCGAAGCATCGGTGAGCTTCTGAATCTGCTCTTCACCGCCCTTCTGCTCGTCCTCAGAAATCTGCTTGTCCTTTTGCAGGCTCTTTAAGCTCTGGTTAGCATCACGACGGACGTTGCGGATCTCAACGCGGGCCTGCTCGACCTCACCACGGACAACCTTAACTAACTCCTTACGAGTTTCTTCGGTTAATGGAGGAAGTGGAACGCGAATGTCGACGCCTGCAACTACTGGGTTTAAGCCCAGACCCGACTGCTGAATGGCCTTCTCAACACTCTTGATCGCATTGCGGTCAAATACCGTCAGCTTTAAGGTACGTGCATCTTCGACGTTGACCTGAGCCACCTGACGCAGTGGGGTTGGCGAACCATAGTAATCAACCATGATACCGTCTAACAGACCAGGCTGGGCACGGCCCGTACGAATCTTGTTTAAGCGGCTGCCTAAGGACTCAACGGCCTTATTCATGCGCGCTTGGGCGTCGTTTTTAACGTCATTAACCATAAAAGTTTCTCCTTGTGAGACTGAGGGTTCGGCCTTACAGTTAGTCCGAGATTAAGGTTCCCTCTTCCTCTCCTAGTGCCGCACGTAACAGAGCACCTTCATTAATCATCGAGAAGACACGGATCTTTAAGTGATGCGAACGAGCTAAAGCAAACGCCGTTAAGTCCATCACCTCAAGCTCGTGTGCTAACACCTCTTTGTAGGTGAGACTATCATATTTAACCGCGTTTGGATCCTTCATTGGGTCGGCCGTGTACACACCGTCGACCTTAGTGCCCTTCAAGACTTCATCGCATTGTAATTCTACCGCACGTAACACGGCGGCAGTATCAGTGGTAAAGAACGGGGAGCCCGTGCCACCGGCAACGATCAAGATCGCGCCCTGCTCTAACAGCTCGCGGCCTTTTTGCGCCGCATATTGCTCGGTGATCGAGGCAATACCTTGAGCCGACATCAGCACACACTGTGCGCCTTGGCGAATCAGCTCATCGCGCATCGCAAGACCATTGATCACCGTGGCCAGCATACCCATATGATCGCCGACCGTGCGGTCCATACCTGCCTTTTGCAGCGCAGCACCACGGAAAATATTACCACCACCAATCACCAGCGCCACTTGTACGCCCTGCTCTTTGATGGCAATAACGTTGCGCGCCATTTCGGCCAGGATCGGCGGCTCGATACCAAATTGGGTGGCACCACCTAACGCCTCACCAGAGAGCTTGAGCAAAATGCGGCGTGCGGACTTGGTTGATGAAGTCATTAAATTAAAGCCTCTTACCTTAACAAGCAATGCGGACCTACTCTGGGATAGCCCTAGGATCTACCCTCAATTTAGGGGCTACCATGCAGGTCATGAGCCCAAGTGGGCTCGTTAAAATCCGGTCTCCAAATGCCAAATAAGCTCAGGGCTGGGTGGGATAAGGTCACCTTATCCCACTTAGCTACACTGAGCTTATCTGGTTAAACAGGGCTCAAGCAAACGCTTGACCTGATTACTTGTGCTGAGCAGCAGCGATCTGAGCCTGAACTTCAGCTGCGAAGTCGTCAGCCTTCTTCTCAATGCCTTCGCCTACTTCCATACGGATGAAGGACTCAGCGTCAGCACCGTGCTCCTTTAACATCTCGCCTACGGTCTTGTTAGGATCCATAACGAATGGCTGGCCAGTTAAGGAAACTTCACCGGTGAACTTCTTCATACGGCCAGCGACCATCTTCTCAGCGATCTCCTTTGGCTTGCCGGAGTTAACGGCAATCTCGATCTGGATGGCGCGCTCCTTCTCAACGACGTCCTCAGAGACATCCTCTGGGTGAACGAAGTCTGGCTTGCTGGCGCAAACGTGCATAGCAACGTTCTTAGCGGTCTCAGCGTCGCCGCCCTTTAAGACGACTACTACGCCGATGCGCTTGTTGGAGTGAACGTAGAGACCGAGGTTGTCACCGGTGACACGAGCAATACGACGGATGCCTAAGTTCTCACCGATCTTAGCGATTAAAGCGGTTAAAGCCTCGCCTACGGTCTGGGTATCGTCGAACTTCTGAGCCTTTAAAGCCTCAACGTCGTCGCACTTGGAAGCTAAAGCGATCTGAGCAACCTTCTCACCAAAAGCTACGAACTCAGCATTCTTAGCGGCAAAGTCAGTCTCGGAGTTAACCTCAACTAAAACAACCTCATTGCCTTCGTGAGCAGCGGCAATCATACCCTCAGCAGCAGTGCGGGTAGCCTTCTTGGCAGCCTTTAAGGCGCCGCTCTTTCGCATCTCCTCGATCGCTGCTTCAATGTTACCATCGGTAGCAACTAAGGCCTTCTTGCAGTCCATCATACCGGCGCCGGTGATGTCGCGTAACTCTTTAACTAAGGCAGCGGTTACGTTTGCCATTTGTTTTTATTCCTCAAAGAAATCGGTTTGATAAGGCCTGCGGCCTTATCGCTGTCACCTAGTCCCAACTGAACTTAGGGCAATTCTTACTTAATGGATGGGTTGTGGGCCAATAGCTCCTCAACCTCAGTGCGCCACGGCTGCCTTAAGGGGCCCTAAGCTGTGCTTAGGCAGAACCTTAACCATGAGGCAAAGAGTCTTAACGTAGGAGCAAAACTAACCCTCAAGGGGCGTAAGTTAGTTACAGCATTGACTCTAGGTCGCCTAGGTCTTTAACACCTGTAAGCTAACTTGAGCGCGGCAACCGAGGGCGGTTTTAGGATCCCCTAAACGCAACGCCACACTAGCAAGATAGCACTAGTTGTTGCCTCAATTTTTTGCCACTTGAGCTTAGCGGCAGCACAAAAAGAGAAAGAGTAAGGAATGCCGCCCTGATGTTGGGGTGCGGCAGCGACCAAGCACCAGGCAGACTCTATGGTCGCGGGCTTGGTCGCTTGAGATATTCTGGGGCTAATTAGGCCTCAGCTGGAGCCTCGGTAGCGCCCTCAGCAGCAGCCTCAACCTCAGCAGGTTGCTCGGCCTCAGCACGGGTCATCTCAGCACGGGCAGCGTTGATAGCCTCAACTACGCCCTTTAAGTACAGGTCGATAGCGCGGATAGCGTCGTCGTTGCCTGGGATAACGTACTGAACACCCTCTGGGCTGGAGTTGGTATCAACTACGGCAACAACTGGAATGCCTAAGTTGTTAGCTTCCTTGATGGCGATGTGCTCGATCTCAGCATCGATGACGAACAGGGCATCAGGTAAACCACCCATGTCCTTGATACCGCCTAAGGAGCGGTTTAACTTCTCGAGCTCGCGGGTACGCAGGAGAGCTTCCTTCTTGGTCAGCTTGTCCCAGGTGCCGTCGGTCTGCTGGATCTCGAGCTCCTTTAAGCGCTTGATCGATTGACGAACCGTCTTCCAGTTGGTGAGCATGCCACCTAACCAGCGGTGATCAACGTAGAACTGATCGCAAGCCTGAGCAGCTGGACCAACCTTGTCAGCGGCAGCACGCTTGGTGCCGACGAATAAGATCTTGCCCTTGTGAGCTACGGTGGAGCTTAAGAAGTTCAGGGCATCTTCGTAGCACTGAACGGTCTTTTCGAGGTTGATGATATGTACGCCGTTACGAGCGCCGAAAATAAAGCCCTTCATTTTTGGGTTCCAGTAACGGGTCTGGTGGCCGAAGTGAACGCCGGCCTGTAACATATCACGCATCGAAATAGTAGACATGAAAAAGTCCTTTAATGGGTTGTGCCTCCACTGCTCCCCTTATCAAACTTAACGCTTGAGCGCAGGAACTACCCCACCTTCCCAAGTCTGGGACTCCAGTGGAACAGCGCCTTTTTGTGCACTCAATTACTGCTCCAGTCCATGTCGCACTAAGCCAAAGCTTAGCGCCTACTGTGCAGCCTTCGTAAAGCACCCTGATAAAGCGTTGGTGAACAGTGTGTGTACTAATAAATTGGAATCAACGCCCTTTGGCCCTAAGCCATGCGCCTGCGCACTTTTGGCTTATTTAACCGGGATAAAAGGCAAGCCATTTTAGCATAGGCAAAGAAAAAGTTCGCGCAACATCACAACTTTTTCTTCACCCCCAAAGAAAACTTGAGCTTTCGGCCCAAGACGCAAAAGGCACAGGGCCCACGAGGAGCACTGTGCCTTAAGGAGCTACACTCTTGGCTGGAGCAGAGCGCAGCTAGCATAACTTCAGCCGCCTATTATTGTTGATGGTGGCTGAGACGCTGGTAATGGTTGAGCTTGAAACGAGCCAAGTTATTAACCAGCTCGCCAATCGAACCCACCGAGGAGTCGATATGACCCGAGGCCTCTTCGGCGGCACGGACGATCTCTTCAGTGTCAGCCGAGATCTTCTGCATATTGGTCGAGATCTCGCTCGTGGCCGTGGTCTGCTCTTCGGCTGCGGTGGCGATCATGCGGATCTGATCGTTAACCTGGCCGACATTATCGAGGATGCTGTTTAAGGTACCCTCAATCGTAGCAGCGCGATCGGCTACGGCATTGATATTATCAACCGAAGTGCTCATCGAGTTGGTAGCATCAGCAGCATCCTTTTGGACCTGGTGAACCATCGCCGAAATCTCTTGAGTCGAAGCACTAGTACGCGAAGCTAAAGCACGTACTTCGTCAGCGACCACCGCAAAGCCTCGTCCAGCTTCACCGGCACGGGCTGCCTCAATTGCAGCATTGAGCGCTAACAGATTGGTCTGAGCGGCAATCTCATCGATGGTACCGACAATCGAACCAATGTCTTGGGTCTGCTTAGCCAAGGCCTGAACCTTAGCCGCATCGTTCTTGGTGTACTCCGACTGGTTGCGAATGTCTTCAATCGTAGCGCGAATCATGTTCACGCTATCTTGAATGACGTTGCTCGACTGGTCAGATAAGGTCGCAGCACGCTCGCAGTTGGAAGCAATTTCTTGGGTGGTCGAAACCATTTCGTTGGCAGCGGCGGCCACAGTAATGGCTTGCTGCTCCGCCTCACGCGAGGAGTCCATAATCGACTGAGCGGAGGTGCGGGTATCGTCTAACTGGCCATTGAGCTCGTCAGCTTTGCCGCGAATCATCGCAATCGAGTCGCTTAAGTCATTGCGCATAACACGTAAGGCAATAGCTAAGTCACCAAACTCGTCATGGCTAATGGTCTTAATATCCACATCGAGATTATTGTGAGCGATCTCGTTGGCAGTATTGACCACGGCCGCGATGTTGACGCTAATGAGGCGTGCCACATAAATGGCAATGATAAAGCCCAAGAGCACGACACCACCGGCGATCGCCATCACGATATAGGCCATAGTGGTATCTTGCATCGCGGTGACCGCATCGCTGATGTTATTGACCACCACGCGACTCATATTGGCCGTGCTTTGCGACATTTGCATCGCAATCGGCTGCATTTCCGACAGATAGAAGGATAAGGCATCATATGGCTTGCCCGCATCGACTAATGGGACAATCACCATACTGTAGAGCTGCTTGAACTGCTCGTACTGCTTACCTAAGCCGCTGTATTGGCCATTGAAGGTACCTTTTTGGTTCTTGAGTACAGCATAGTCACTCTCGAACTTACTCATGGCTGATTCAAACTTGCCACGATATTGCGCATTGACATTACCTGGAGTGAGGTAATCAGAAAGCGTATTGTTGGTAGCGACCGCCGAATTGCCCAGATTGATCGCCGCTTCAAAGCGGGTATCGACCAAACGACGCACATCATCAGCCACATTAACGCTCGCAAAGAGTGCACGTACAGCGATCGCTGCAATCACGCAGGTCAAGATCAAGATGATACTGAAGCCGACCAATAACTTGGTCTTAATCTTAAGCTTGCTCCAGAATGACCCCTTGCCCCCAGAAGAATCAGCAGTACTCATTACATCCAGCCTTCATTTCCAAACAGTCCACTAAACGTCGTACTTGGTAGCAACCGCCTCCAAGCACCTGCCCATCATAAATTGCAAGTTGCACTTGCAAGCTAAAACGATGAGTCACACCAGCTACCTTAAGCTCGCGCCTAAGGCAAAATCAGCGTCACCTTAGCACAAAACAAGGGATCATTACTGTGTCCCTTGTCGCGATCTCCTATTCTGTCCTAACGTCCGACTTCTTCAACAAAGCCTTCCACGCCCCACTTCTTCAGCAGAGCATTCATGGTGCCATCAATCATCATGGCCTCGATGGTATCAGAAATGATATCTGCGTATTCCGAATCCTTCGGCATCGCCATCGCAAATTGGCAGGCCTCCTCACCAAAGGTTTCATCAAGGGTCTTAAGCCCTACGGACGGCACGGCAAGGACAAAATCATCCATTGGCGGACGATCGTAAATTATGGCATCCAGCTGACCATTGGCCACTTGGAATAAAGCCAAGATATTGTTGGTGAAATAAGTAGGCTTGGCCCCTAATTTAGCGGCATAGTCCTCAGAAGTTGAGCCCTTTTCGACTCCAACATTTAAACCCTTTACATCTTGGGAGCTTTTGATTTCTGGATGGAAGCGTGGGCTATAGACCACCGTAAGGCCCGAGGAGAGATAAATTGGGGTGAAAGAGTAGATCTTGGAGCGCGCCATGGTATAGGAGATACCACCACCGACCAAGTCCGCCTCACCGGCGTTCATGCGGGCAAAAGCTGAATTGCGATCTAAAGGGAAGATGCGGTTATCGCGCAGGTTAAACAGCAGACGACGTTGCAGCTCGTAGATAATATCGACATCTAAGCCCTGTGGGTGGGTAATGTCGTTTTCCAAGTAGGCATGTGGCGCACCAACCGGATTGACATAAACGGTTAATGTGACGTTCTCAAGTTCGCCCATCGCTTGGGATGGCGCGGAAAACATCAGGCCTAGCAGCGCAGCACAGCCGCAGATTAATTTCTTGCTCAATCTCATAAGAGCGCCTCACATCACCAAATACCGTGTCTCAACCGGGTTGGATGGTACCGCGCACGATTACACCCTAAAACTCGGTTACTTAGCGCATCAGCAGTGCCCTAGCATCTTAACTTTAGCGCCCATTAGTTCTCAGCACAACTGGCAGCTGAGCTCAAGTGCTTGCCCCATTATCTTAATAAGATAGGGTCAAGCCCAAGCTTAGTTCTACCGCTTGGGTAAAACTTCCCCTTTTTGTGCTGTTTGGATTTGAAGTGCGGTGTCTGAGTCGGACTCAAGGTCCCATGCAAGGCTCAAACATAAAAGATCAAAAGCTGCCTTTCTGCTTTGAACTTGCACCAAACTTTGCAGAAATTATGCCCACCACCATGCATCAGCTAATTAGTGAACGATAATACGTTACTAGTATGGAAGTGAACGTACCTTCACTTTGCACACAAATATGCGCCTGGCACCACTTACGACCAACCGTCTCCACTGTACTAGTACAGAATAACGTTAATTTTTTCACTTAATTCAGCTCAGGATAGAGGTGTTTCAGTTTAACGCGAGCCGAAT
>CALXOW010000007.1 GCA_944390115.1 uncultured Anaerobiospirillum sp. | reverse complement strand
AGCAAACCAAATATCAAGATGCGTACTGGTATGGTCGCTGACCGCACAGCTCGTTATTTTTGCTTGGAAGGATCTACCGAGATTCTAAGATAAGCAA
Source organism: uncultured Anaerobiospirillum sp. (assembly GCA_944390115.1). Taxonomy (GTDB): domain Bacteria; phylum Pseudomonadota; class Gammaproteobacteria; order Enterobacterales; family Succinivibrionaceae; genus Anaerobiospirillum. The sequence goes on along the minus strand of CALXOW010000007.1, from coordinate 85,388 downwards.
GTTCTATGCTAAGAACAGACATGCCTTATTATTCTTAGCATACCCCTTATATCAGGCAAGGTCGGAAATTTTGCTTCAGAATTTGATATGGTTGGCAGAATTATTTTATAATAGCCATTTAATAAGTAAAATATCGTTTTATGGTACGTTAAATGCAATACATTTAAATACATAAAAAAATACAATAATTATTGCCATTATGCAATTGCTATTGTTTTGTAAAATTATGGTTGATATGCAGAAAATTTTATTCGCCGCATTGATCGATTGTTTACAAATTGAAAAATGATTGAGCGGAGATAGTTGATTCGCTGATATTCCGATAAATTTAGGTAAGCTGAAATTGCACCAAATTGGTGCTAGTTTTAATTTGTAACAGCTCCCTGCTGTTTTGGGGGATGAGATGGAATTGACGGGGATGATGGCGCGCTTACTGGGGCTTGATGATAGTGGGTTAGTGCCGCTTGAGCAGGGGCCCTTTGGCCGGGTCTTGCTTATTGATCCTGAGGTCAATGCGGCTTTTGGAACGCTGCAAGCGGCCGCGCACCGCGCCGGCTTTGAGCTTAAGGCCTGCTCAGCCTATCGGGGCTTTAGCGCGCAGGCTGCGATTGTGAGTGCGAAGTTTGAGGGCAAGCGCCCGGTGCTCGATGCCTTAGAGCAACCGATCAGTGAGTTGCCAGCTGATCCGCGCGCCCGGCTCAATGCCATCCTGCGCTTTTCGGCTCTGCCGGGCTTTTCGCGCCACCACTGGGGCACCGACTTAGATGTTTTTGCGCCCAATGCCTTGCCTGCGGGACACAGCCTTGAGCTGACCTATCATGAGTACCTCACGGGCTCCTATTTCCATGAGTTTGGCGCGTTCTTGCGTGAGAACCTAGCCCAGTACGGCTTTTACCAGCCTTATGGTGCCGATGCTGATGCCATGCTGCACCAGGCGCAAGCAGGCACGCTGGGGGTAAATGACGTGGGTTGCGAGCCTTGGCATATCTCCTATCGCCCGTGCGCCGAGCGCTGTGCCGCGCAATTTGATAGTGAGCAGGCTCTAGCTTATGTCGAGGCGAGCGCCTTGCCTTATGCCTCATATGTGCGTGCTCTCATGACACCAGAGCGGATTCGCGCGGTGCTGGCGCTGTAGCGTGCGTCGCCAGCGTGCTGAGCGCTTGCTGAATGCGCGCTGAGCGTTGCACGGGCTGAATGTTGGCTTGTGCTGGAATGCGTGGGCAGCAAAAAGGGCTAGCGTGAAGGTTATGCGTTAGCCCTTAATGTTGCAGCACTTTTGTGCGGGGGGAGGTTGGGATACGTCCTCCGGGCCTTGAGTGGTGCTGATGCGCTCAAGGCGTTAATTTGGCGCCGACCGATTGAGCAAGCTAAAGATGATGCTGTAGTCGGGGGTAAAGCCTGAAGACGGGCCGACTCGATCCTCTTCAATGGAGGTTGGCTGCTGTTTATTAAGCGTGGCGTGCGGCGAAAGGGCTCCGGCAAAGGAGTGCTGGATCGAATGCACTGTCAGCATAGTGATCTCAGCCTCGGTGCCAATGCGAATTGGCAGAGCTGGTTCAATGCCGGTACCACCATTGACATAGAGCTGCTGATTTGGGCCTAATTGATAGAGGCCTTGTAAGAAGCCGCCATTGCTCTGCTTGACCATATCACCAATCAGATCGACTTGGCCGCCGTGGGTATTACCAGCCAAGATGAGATCGATGCCGTTTGAGCCAATCTGACGGTAGCGCTCCACATTGCGCGGCTGGTGGGTCAAAAGCAAGTTGAAGCTGCTATCTGGGAATGGGTGAACATCGTACGGCGATGGTAAGAGCAGACCAAAGTTCATGGCACGCTCGTCGGCAAAGCCCAAGATCGTAAAGAGGTGGCCCATATAGTTGAGGTGCCATTGCTGATTGAGCAATACCGTAAAGCCATTGTTGCGGTAGAAGCTCATGTAGTCGTTGAAGCTATAGGCGTACTCATGGCTGCCTGGTACCACGTAGATACCCATTGGGGCATTGAGCATCATGAGCGGATGCAGCTTCTCCTTCATCAGCTCAAACTTGCCGTCAGCGATATCGCCGGTGATGATAATGAGGTCCGGCTTGGCCATCGTGACCTTGAGCACTAAGTCAGTGATCCACGAGCGCGGCGTCATCGGTGAGATGTGCAGATCGCTCAAATGCATGATCTTCAAGCCATCAAATTCGATCGGGACATCCAGCGGCACGACCACCTCAGTGATCTGAGGCGTGGTTAAGACCTTTAAGGTGCAGTTAGCCGCAACCAGCGCTAAGAAGGTCGCCAGGATGATGCCCAGATAGCGTCCCATATGCTTGACGATGGAGCGCATATGGATCATCAGGCGGGTGTGAATACGCTGCATCTGATGGACATAGAACGACTTGGCATCGTTAAGCGGCTTGATCTCGGCCTCAGTATCATTAATGTTGAGCGCACTTTCGGCATGAAGCTGGCGCTCTTCAAATGAGCCTAAGGCGACATTACCATCATCAGCCCCGTGAATGAGCTCGCTAATTGGGACCGAGTGTCCGTTAGCGTCCATATACTCGCTTGGCCCATCGCTGCGCGGATCGCTTGGCGCCTCATGGGTAAACTCATTATAAGAAGCGGCACTCTTGGCGCTGCGGTGTGGGGTGTGGGCACGCCCCTCGCTCTTACGCTCCTTCTCAGGATCAGGCTCGCCCCCGAAGCTTGGGCCACCAAAACCGGCGTGGGCATCAATGCTGATCGCCGTGGCTTCGACCCGATTATCATCTAACTCCGATGGATCATAGAGATCGGCCGCATCACGCACCGCTGCATTAATCGCGTCACGGGCAGCATCACGCACTTCATCGTGCTCGGCTTGGTCTTGCGCCATCGCAGCATCGCGTACGGCGGCGCGCACCGCCTCGCGCGCGGTGGCGTCGATGACTTTACGCTCGGCGCGCACGGTGGCGACCTTGGCCTCTAAGGCAGCAGCATCAGAAGCGTCACGCACAGCCTGTTCTGCCGCCTGCTCGGCTTCGTAGGCGGCATCGGAGGCGGCACGTTGCGCCGCAACTTCAGCATTGGCTCTCTCAGAGGCGCGCGAGGAGCGCACCGGCGAGGTTACTGAGAGTTTGCGTTGCTTGCGCGCATAGGCCACATCGTGAGCTTGCTGGGCGGCCTTACTGCCACCAAAGAACTCCTTAGTAAAGTTGACCGCGTTACTCAGCCACGAGTCTTCACGATCCTGCGGGTTCTTATTCTTATTGAAGAGCTTAGTGTAGGTGCTGTCGCGATATTGGTCGACATCATCACGGGTCAGGGCAAAACCGCCTAAATGGGCCGGCGCTGCGCCTTGATTTGCTTGATCGGGGCTGGCATCCTCATTACTGCTCATGCCGCCCCAATTGATATTGAAGCGCTCGTAGCTTTGATTAGGCGTATTGACGGTAAAGGTGGTTTTGGAGCTAGCACCAGCGCCGGTGTGGACACCCAAGCCGTAGTTGAGCTGTTTATTGGAGATAACGCGCTCGTCTAACTCGAGCACTTCATCGTGCGGACGCGTGACCACGACCGGCGCCGCAGTTAAAGCTGAGCTGGCTTGGACATTGAGCGCTTTTTGGTAGGCCGCAGCTTCCGCCGCATGGACAGCGGCCTTAGCAAAGTTGATCACCGTCTGCGCTGCCGCTGTGACCGATAGGCCATTTTCCGTGGCCTTATCGTTTTTAACGCCGGTCTTAGCTTCTTCAATGGCGTCATTGCGCTCGCGGCGAATAGCCGAGACTAAGTCATTGGCCGCATCTTGTAACACCTGCTCGGACTGTTGCTCGACACTGCGGGCACGGGCGGCGTTTTGGGCCGTGATTTCAACGGCATCAGCGGCGGCATCAGCGGCCGCATCGGCGACCGCACGGCGTCCCATAGCCTCTTGACCGGCGGCTTCTTCTAAGGCGGCATTGGCTTCCGCAGCGGCCTTGGTGGCACGGGCATTACGCCACAGGTGTAAGGACTTAGCCAGCTCATGCTCAGCATTGGCATTGCGTACGTGCATGCGCTGCTTACCAGTGCCGTCGTTGTAGCTGACGTACTCGGTCTCTAAGCTGCGGTCACGGTTCACCGCATAGCCGCCGAAGTTGTTCTCGGGGAGATCTTCGAGCTCCGATTGCTCATTGCCCAGGCTCAGCTCATAGTATTGAATGCCATCTTGAGACGGCGCGGCGGTGAGCTTAGCGCCTGAGGCGCCAAAAGGATCATTGAAGTTAGGAACGGTGGAGCGGCCTTGGGTGCGCGCGACATGCGCCGCCGCATGGGCGTAGCGGGCTACGTCCTCGGCGCGCTCAGTCGGGCTGCGCTCAGCCTGGGTGGACTTAACGGAAAAGTTACCGCCGCTCGTGAGCTCTTCATCGGTGAGGAATTTCAGGGGCTTGTGATTAGGGCGCGTACGCGCCATTTTATCGGTCGGCGCATTGATTGTCGCTTGGCTCCAGTCATACGCAGTCTTGCCCCAGCCCTTGTTAAATTCGTTAGCACGAGCTTGCGCGTACTCGAGGGCGGCTTGGACGTTATCGAGCTCCTTAGCACCGGCATCACGGGTCGCGGCCATCGAAGCGGCATCGACCGCTGCACGGCGCGAGGTTGGATTGGCATCAGCAAAGGATTGCGCGGTGGAGGCCGCGATGATGTCATGGGCATGTTGGCGCTTTAATTGACCGAGCTTAACCTTGAGCTCGCGCTGGTACTGATTGTTCTCATAGCGGCGGGTAGTGCGTGGGAAAAAGATTAAGAACGGCATGCCCGTAGAGTCTTTGCGCTGTGGGGTGATATGTTTTAACAGCCAGACGCCCACCGCAGAGCCCACGATCACGATGACAATCAGGATCGCCAGTGGTGTCAGCAGCAAGAGCAGATGCTGCAAGAAGGTGGTGAGAGTCAGAACAAAGGTTGGAATCTCATTGTCGATGCTCATGCCGTAGTCAAGCAGCACTTGGTGACAGGCAGTTAAGGCACCTAAGGCGACGGAGGCGGATAAACGGGTGGCTTTTGACCAGGCAAAAAGGGCGCTGACCACATAGAAAACTATGAAGCCTAAAGCAAAAATGTTCGCGCCAAGCAGCAGCAAAAAGTCACCAAGCATCACAATGAGCAGCTCCCATTAGGAGTGCGTTATCAAGGCAGAAACCTTGGGCACACTCATGCTCTCCATCCTTATATTTGTTTCCGATTCGTAGTTGATTCCTTATTGATCTTCTGCTCTCACCAGCAACCGCTGGTCACTGCAATGAAAGCCCCTGGGGTGGTGTAGGTTGGCTTAAACTTAAACAAATTTCATGATAAAAAAATATGTTCTTAGCGTTTTGCCGCTAGATTTTCTAGGTACGCAGCAGGATTCCACGCCTGTGATTGCAAACTCCATTTATCTCATCACTCAATGGCAAATTGGTCACCTTGCTGCCAGTAAGCCTTGGTGTGACCAAGCTGTTGGATACCAACTAAGTACAACATCCGTGCCTATTTTCTCTCGCTGAGGAAAGTTTCTCCAGAAGTTGCGTTGGTCCTAATCCATTGTGGGTTAGATCCTTGTTCTAACCTAATCTGATAATGATGCGAGCTAGTGAGCCTTAAAAAATCTGAAATTTAAGCCAAGTATGGCACCAAAACAATCACCCTTCCATCATAGTCTAGATAGCGCAATTTGTCCAATGTTTGCGGCATAAATATGGCTTCGTAAGCGTTTGCAAAATCCCAATGAATGCGGTGGTTCGCTCAATTTGCCGCAATCTGCGGATGTGGGAGGGAGTTAATTGTGTCATCGTATCCTGAGAGTGCCGTGTAAGGCCCCTTATGTTTGAGTCTGTATCTTGGGACCTCATGGAAGGAATGAGGTCGTGCCTGCTGCTTTTTTAATGAAAAAAATTATTGTGTGTCCGTGCACTCTAGTTGTTACTTAAATACCTCCCACGCAAAGTTGTGGGCTTAAATCAGCTTTTACCTAGGTCAGTTGGCCCCACTTAGAGCAAACTTGGGCATAGTAGCATTGATAGCTATGTAATAGTGTGCCCTAGATGACACTTCTGGCATTTTGGTATCCAAAAAAGTACCCCAACGGGGGTTGGGATTGCGTATAAAGGCCATATCTGCGCTTCCGGCGGACCGGGCGGAGATTTGACAGAAAATCAGGACTAGGTTCTCAGATTTAACGCTAGGAGAGAGCAGAGCGGTATCTTGGTGACTTTGGTTAATCTGTGACGTAGGCCCCTAAATAACTATCATGGTGGGCCCATAATTACGGTATTGGGCCCACAAGCTAAGTTCCGCATAATTTTCTCTGCCTATAATAGCTATGTGGCTTGTTCTATGAGTTTGCGATCGCACTGAGCGATCATTGATAAATTAAGGAGGCAGCGCTGCCCTCAAGGGCTTAACCGCGAGATCGCGCGATCTTGTGTTAGCTCCATGCTGAAAGTACCGTCAGGGGAAAGGCGCTGAGAAAGGGATGAATAAGTTAACTAAGCTTGCTCTTGCCGTGGTTGCTAGTGTTGGTTTGGTCGGCGCTGCTCAGGCGGGTATGCATCACTGGTGGGGTCAAGGCCCAGATTGCCCTTACGGCTATCAACAAGATTGCCCGCGCTACCACCAAGGCAACTGGCAGGGCGATTGGCAGCGAGGTGCCTGGCAAGACCAGCGCGGCTGGCATCACAACGAGTGGTGCGCACGCCAAGGCTATCGCGAGGGCTATCGTGACGGTTACCAAGATGCCGCAGAGCGCGGCTGGCGTCATGGCCCACGTCATGGCGGTTGGGATCGTGATTGGGCTCCACGTCACCACTACAACAATGGCTACTGCCCACGCGGCTTTGACCCAGCTGATCGCTACGATCGCGATTATCGCTTCCAAGGTCAACGCGGTTATGGTCAGTATCCAAGCTTCATCTATGAGCAATTCAAGGCCGAGTTTGAGACCTTAGCTCAACTCCAAGATGACGTCTTTGCTAAGCGCCAAGAGATGCGCGCCGCCGTCCAATCCGGTGACACGGTCATTGCCAACCAAAAGGCCAAGGAGTTCACCCAGGCTCGTGACGCTATGCGTCAAGCCCGCTATGACCTGCACCAAGCCATTGTGCAGTTCATTCAGACTGACTTACAGCCAGCTCCATATGCCGCTCCAGCACCAGTTGAGGCTGCTCCCGTAGCCCCAGCCCCACAGGAGGCGGTACCTGCTGAGGAGCCTGCTCCCAGCCCAGCACCAGCTCCTGCGCCAGAGCAGGCCGCTCCAGCTGCTGCGGATGATGCAGCTGCAGCTCCAGCACCAGTAGCTGAGCCTGCCCCAGAAGCTGCTCCAGCTGAACAAGCAGCTCCAGCTGAGGAAGCTGCACCTGCTCCAGAAGCTGCCCCAGCAGAGGCTCCAGTCGTAGAGGACGTTGCCGCTGAGGCTCCAGCCGAGGAAGCTCCTGCCGCTGAGGACACTGCCGCTCCAGCTGTTGAGGTTGACGCTCCAGTTGAGGTCTAAACCTCAAGCTTGAGCTCAGCTCACCTCCAACAACCCGTTGGCCTGCAAAGGTTAGCGGGTTGTTTGCTTTTGCGCCCAGCCTAAGTTGGGTCAGAGTGCTCTGGCCTAGTCGCTATGGGCCTATGGAACTACCGTGACTTGAAGCGCAGGCCGGATGGACGCCGTGGCCGGTAGCACGAAGTGAGATTAATGCGCAGCAAGTTGCGTTGCCCGGCGCAATGGCTTAATCTGACAGTGGAGCACATAGCTTGGCTGTGTTTTGTTTTGGGAAGGAGTGATCGATGACGGTAAGTTCTGATGTATCCCAGGTGGTGATTATTGGCTCGGGACCTGCGGCCTGCACGGCAGCCATTTACGCCGCCCGCGCTGATTTAAAGCCGATTATGGTGACCGGTTATGACCAAGGCGGACAGCTCACCACGACCCCTGAGGTGGGCAATTGGCCAGGGGCTATGGGGGATCCGAGCGGCTTTGATCTCATGAATCAAATGCTCGAGCATGTCAAAGCTTTGAAGGTCAAGCTGGTCTATGACGTGGTAACCAGTGTCGACTTTAGCGCTGAGGTAAAGCATTTGACCCTGTCTTCAGGTGAAGTGCTCGCCACCCGTGCGGTCATCATCGCTACCGGCGCTCGTGCCCGCTACTTAGGCATCGATCTTGAGGACAAGTTCAAGGGCAAGGGTGTCTCGGCCTGCGCCACCTGCGATGGCATGTTCTTTAGAAACAAGACGGTAGCAGTAGTGGGCGGCGGCTCGGTGGCCTTTATCGAAGCCCTATTCTTATCTAATCTGTGCTCCAAGGTCTACCTAATTCACCGCCGTGAGGGCTTTAGAGCTGAGCAGATCTTGGTCGAGCGCGTCAATGAAAAGGTCAAGGAAGGCAAGATTGAGCTGATGCTCAATACCAAGGTCGTATCCTACTTAGGCGATGAGCTCTTAAGTGGTGTGGAGCTGGAAACTAAGGGCGAGCGTCATCAGCTGGCGCTGCAAGGCCTCTTTGTCGCCATTGGCCATAGCCCAGCGACCGATATCTTTAAGGGCCAAATCGAGCTTGACGAGCAAGGCTATATCGTAACTGACCCAAGCACTACTCCAGCTAGTGCCACTTCGGTTAAGGGCGTCTTTGCCGCCGGTGATTGCGCTAGCCGAGAGTATCACCAAGCGATTGTCGCTGCTGGGGCCGGTTGTAAGGCTGCGCTCGATGCTGAGCAGTATTTGATGGGCATTGCCTAGATTAAGGCGGGGATTTAACGCCTGCGTCGAGCAGGCGTGAGAGGAAGGCGGGCTTAAGCCCGTTTTTCTTTTCTTTTTTTTTTCTTGGTGGGCAGGAGCGCTTAGGCCGGTAGACCGGCGTACTTGGTGAAGCGATTGTACATCCGGCAGAAGAGCTGGCACTCCTTGTTCGTGTCGTACACGGCGCTGTGGGCGTGATCCTCGTTAAAAGAGATCCCAGCCGCCAGGCAAGCGCGCGACAGTACGGTTTGACCATAGACCAAGGCGCCTAAGGAGGCGGTGTCGATCACCGAGAACGGGTGAAATGGATTGCGCTTGTAGTTTAAGCGGGTTGAGACCGCGTTGATAAAGCTCAAATCAAAGGCGCCGTTGTGGCCCACTAAGATTGCCTTGGTGCAGGCTTGCGCCTTGACCTCCTTGGAGATGGCCTTAAACAGCGGGCGCATTGCCTCGCCTTCTTCGACTAAATTGCGCTTTTCGTCGTAAGGGTCGATGCCCAAAAAGTCGATATTGACGCGCTCGATATTCGAGCCCTCAAATGGTCGAATGTTGACGCTGTACTCGTCCTTGGGGACTAAACGGCCTTCATTGTCGATCTGGACTGTGATCATGCACACTTCGAGCAGGGCGTCGGTGGCCGGATTAAATCCGCCCGTTTCAACATCTACCACTACCGGCAGGAAGGTGCGAAAGCGCTCGCGAATCTGGTAGGGCGGATTCAAAAAGGGTGGATTGAGTGATTTAACCGTAAACATGGTGAATCCTGAGTTCAAAGATAGGCCCAAAAGCTGGTGGAGCCTGAGGGTCGTGATATAAGAAAACGATTATATACCATCTTGAGTGTTGGGCTCTTGGGATACGAAAAAGGCCGCTAATGCGGCCTTGTCAGTCAATAGGGTTGTTGTAGCGCTTGCGCTCTAGAGATTTTGCTGTAAGAAAGCTTGAGCAGCTTGAGCGGCCTCGACCTCATCTGGACCGTCAAAGGTTAAGGTCATTTCCTCGCCTTGTTGGATCGCCAGCTTCATTACCACTAACAGGCGCTTGCCATCGACCATATGGCCTTCCTTGCCCATTTGGCAGGCGCTCTTGAAGCCTGAAACGAGCTTGACTAACTGCCCAGCAGGACGAGCATGAATGCCACGTGGATCGGTGATCTTATAGATGATAGTTTGCATAGTTAAATTTCCTTTTCCTCACCGGGAACCAGCCTGTATGAGGTCGGCCCTGGAATAAGCATGTGAAGCATGCCTTGGTGCAAAGCACGTGCTCAGCACAGCTTAGCGCCTAGATTGAGCTAGGCATGTCCTAGTGCCAAGCATGAATTAGGCATGCTCAGGGTAAAGTTGGGCATGCCTGAATTGGTCGTTGTTGACTTTAGTCTTAACGGCGTTTAATGATTTCGCCTAAGTGGACGCGGGCATTGGTCAGCTCGCTTTGACACTGCGCGGTGCTAGCGCGAATGCGCTCACGCAGCGCTAAGATGGCGCCCGGTGACACCGAAAGCTCGTCGTAACCCATCTCCACAAAGAGGTCAGTGAGTTCTGGATCGGCCGCGAGCTCACCGCAGATGCCCGCCGGAATCCCGGCAGCATGAGCGTTGCGCGCAATCAGGCGTAACAGCTCTAACACTGCTTCATGGTGCGGATCGTAGAACTTGCCTAAGTTCTGGTTTTGGCGATCGCAGACGGTGGTGTATTGGGTGAGATCGTTGGTGCCCACCGAGAAGAAGTCGACGTGCTGCGCTAATTGCGCCGAGAGGATCGCAGCGGCTGGAGTCTCGATCATGATGCCGATCTTAGGGACGGCATATTCTTGGCCCTCGGCCTTGAGCTCAGCCTCAACCTCTTGGCAGATCGCTTTGGCCTCTTCGACCTCGCTTAAGCGGGTGACCATTGGGAACATCATGGCGATGTTGCCACGGGCGGCGGCGCGGTAAATGGCGCGCAGCTGGGTCTTGAAGATATCAGGCTGCGTCAGGCAGATGCGCAGCGCGCGTACACCCATCGCTGGGTTTTCTTCCTCTGGCAGATTGAAGTAGTCGACCTTTTTGTCCGCGCCAATGTCCAAGGTGCGGATAATGACCACCTTGCCATTCATGGTCGAGGCGACCTTGGCATAGGCCTTAAATTGCTCTTCTTCCGTTGGTGGGGTGCTGCGTCCTAAGTACAAGAACTCCGAGCGGAATAAGCCAATACCCTCGCCGTCATTCTCTAAGACTTGTTCGACGTCGTCGACCTGGCCGATATTGGCAAAGGTCAAGATGCGGTGGCCGCTCTTAGAGATGCCTGGTTGGCCGCGCAAGGCCAATTGGCGAATGCGCTGTTGGTCAAACACGTCCTTTTCTTGCTGCAACTTAGTAATCGTCGCTTCGTCCGGCTCGACATAGAAGGTGCCGGTTACGGCATTAACGCCCATGAACTTGCCGCTTAAATCTAAGCAGTCCTCATCAGCGCTGGCTGCTGTTCCCTCGCCCTCTAAGCTCTTAGGGAGCTGGGCATTGATGATAAGCGGGATATTCATGGTGCGCGCTAAGATCGAAGCGTGCGAGTTTTGGGTGCCTTTGCGCAGCACGAAACCTAAAATCTTGGAGCGATCCATGGCCACGGTCTGTGATGGCTGTAAGTCATCGGCCACGATCACCACGCTTTCAGTTAAGGTGACCGCCTCACCGCCGCGTACGATGCGGGCAATACGGGAGGTGACATCCTTGATATCAGCGGCGCGCTCGCGCATATAGTCATCGTCTAATTGCTCAAACTCTTGCGCTTGCTCGCGGCCGACAGCAATAGCGGCGTCAGCGGCATTGATGCCACCTTGCTTGACGCGTGCGCGGATATTGTCACTTATGTCTGGATCGTCGAGCATCATGCGGTGGACCTCAAAGATCTCCGCTTGTTCGGCGCCCAGCTCAGTGCTGGCTTTTTCAATTAAGCTATCCAGTTCGGCTTGTGCCTTGAGCAAGGCCGATTCAAAGAGGCTGAGCTCCTCTTCTACCGTCTTGCTGGTGCGTACGCTATCTGCTACCTCAGGGGTCTTGATGTGCAAGACCTTACCCATGGTGATGCCCGCACAGGCACAGCGTCCATGTCCTACGTACATACCCTGTCTCCACTCAGGCTTTTGCTTGGTTACATTTTGCGCGTGCTCATTCCTTAGCTTCAGTTATGAGGAGCACGCTTATGGGGAAGCGCTCCCTGAATTGATGGAGCGCTTTAAGTTCACCTGCTCTTAGTTGAGAGCACCCGTTCTTAATTGAGCGCAGTTAGTTGCTCTGCGGGATGATGGTGCAGATGTCGTCGTTGGTGGTGACGGCGCGTGGCGTGGTGAACTCAACTGACTGGAAGTCCGTAGGGTTGCAGATCACCATTGGTACTAAATTGCTTAAACCGGCGCGGGCAATCACTTCCTGGTCGAACTTGATCAGAGGTTGACCGGCCTTAACTTCCTCGTCGTCCTTAACTAAGGCCTCAAAGCCCTCGCCCTTTAAGTCCACGGTGTTGATACCGACGTGGATTAAGATTTCGACCTTGTCCTTGGAGGTGATAGTGACAGCGTGAGCGGTCTTGAAGATCTGGGTGATTACACCATCGCAAGGAGCGTAGACCGTGCCGTCAGTACCTGGCTTAAAGCAGGCGGTAGGGCCTAAGACGCACTCAGAGAAGGTAGGATCAGGGATTTCTTGAATTGGGATGAGCTCACCGTTTAAAGGTGCCTTTAAGGTGATGTTGGCTGGTTGCTTATTACCAAATAACTTATCAAAAAAGCCCATGTCAGTCTCCAGTGACGATACAAACCTCATTGCGCCTAGGGGCGCGAGGTCGGTTGATGGAAAGCATGTGAGGGCGTTAAAGCCCAACATCTTAGGCGTTAACATCCCCGCATCTGGGGGCATTAACCGCCCAGCGTCTTGTTACTCGGTGCCTATTATGGCGGCAAGCGCGGCTAAACTCACCGATAGCGGGCCAATAGCGTTAGCTCGCTCTCATTTTGGCAAGTAAGAAATAAGTAGCTGCGTGCTCATTTGGAGCTAGATCAAGGCGCCAACGACCATTATTACCGAATTTTAGGCCCAGTGCAGCCGCACGGGGTGTAAAGTGTGACCATTCTCGAAATTTAATTTCAGATAACAGGTAAGTCGTGAAATAAATTTCTAGCGATGACAGTGGGGCGGGCGCTGGGGGCATGTGGCTAAAAATTTGCATTAAGGCGCGACAGGCATGGGCCCATTGGGCTGAGCCTAATTCCCACGCTTTTGGTATGCCGTGGTGACGCCGCGCTCACGCGCGTGCCGTTAATTTGGGAAGTAAGCAGCGCTCCTGCCTTACTTCTTTTGAGATGACCTGTAACCATAAGAGAGAGCCGGGCATACCAGAAGCGGGCCAGGATGTAGTGTTTGAGTGCAAGTGCTCCGCGCGCTACACTGAGGCTGTGGTCGGTAGCCAGAGCTAGCCGGTTGCGGCGGTGTCGGCGGCGATTACTGCGGTTTTGCCTGCGGCGTTGGCTTGTGGCGAGTGCTTGCACTCAAGCATTGCGGCATCTAATAAGGAGAGAGCAGCGCAGCGCTTTGCTCCTTGCTTAGGACAGAGGAGATTCGGATTATGTCGAGGGAAAAGAGCCAAGGTCAGGCCTTAGGTTCGAGCAGCGCGCGTGGTGCGTCACGGCCGATGCGTCACGCCCTGACGGTATTGGCTCTGACTTTAGGCGTAATGGCGGCCGGGGCCCAGGCTCAGATTCGCTACGAGACCCCGATTAGCGATGTCAATGCTAAGAACTGGTCCACCAGCACCAGCAAGATTTCCTGCGTTCTATCGTCCAATATCGAAGGCTATGGCCGCGCTGACTTTACCTTGCTCTCAGGTGCCCAGCGCCGTTTGAGCCTCGAGCTCTTCCCTAAGGTCGCGGTCAATACCCAAACCACGATGCGCGTCTTAACCGTGCCTGCTGAGTGGCGCCCACAAGGCGATGAAGCCGAAATTGGCTCGCTGCAAGTTTATAAGGGCTTTAATCCTTTCATCGGTGACTCGGTATCCTGGGCCGTGCTCTTAGAGCTCTCGCACGGCAAGCGTGTCATGATGCCTTATCTGGCTTCGACTAATTTGGGCGTTAACCAAATGCTGGTGCCAACCTTAAGCCCAATCGGCTTTAGCCCAGCCTACCAAGAGTTCTTAGATTGTTCGGCGCAGCTGCTCCCTTACGGCTATCGTGATGTCAGCTTGGTCGCCATTATGTTCTACGATAAGGAAAATCGTATGACGCCATCGTCCGATGAGCGTCTGTTCCAGCAGATCAATTACGTCAAGCTGGATCCTTCGATCAATAAGATCATTATCTCGGCTTTCGGTTCGGGCAATAGCGATAACTTAGATAACCTCGACCTGGCTAAGAGCCGTGCCGATACCTTGGTTAAGATCTTGACCGACAATGGCATTGCTAAGGAATTAATCGAAGTTCACACCTACGGTGATGAGCAATTAGCGACCACCGGCTATACCATTTCAGAGCGCCAGCAATCCTCTAAGGCGATTATCGAGCTGCAGCGTGATCCATTCCGCGTTGATAGCCGCTTAGAGGTCGAGATGCCTGATATCGGTGTACCGGGGGCAGTCTATTAATTTAGATTACGCTTGCAATTATTTCGGGCGGGCGCAGCTTGGTGCGCTAAGATAACCCAACCAGACCTAACAGTGGGGCCGTGCCATCGGTACGCCTTTCCTGGGACAAGCCTTGCGGGCTCTCCTGGGGGCTAGGGTTGGTTGGGTTTTGTGTTTTGGGATTTCTTCTCTTTCTTGCTGAGGCGGGCATATGGCCAACGTACTTAAAAAGATTAAGGCACGGGAGCGCCGCGAAAAAAGCCGCTTCCAACAGCGCGCGATTATGGCGCTGATTGGTCTGCTCTTTTTTGCGGCGATCTTCGTCGGATGCCTGTGGATTTACACCTCAAAGGTAGAAAATGAGCGGCGCGGCTTGACCGAACAAGGCATTAATGCGCTGACTTACTCTAACTTTGCCGATGCCGCTCACTTGATGGAGCAGGCGGCCCAAAAGGGTGAGCCTTATGCCTATGAGTTCTTAGCGTGGATGTACGCCAGCGGTGGTCATTATGAAGATGCCACCCGCGTCGCCTTGCGTGCCGCCGCGATGCAGCGCCCGGTGGGCTATGAGGTCTTAGGCGATTTAGCTCTGTTAGGTTATGGCCCGGCGCAAGGTACCGCCGCTGCCATTTCTTATTTTGAGCAGGGCGCCTTAAAGCAAGCGCGTCGTGAGGCCTTGCAGCGTGCCGGTGAGTCCGAGAGTGATATCGTCGATATCTTATCGGAGTTCGATCGTAAGCCTGATGATCCGACCGATCCTACCGCTTACCGCAATCCTGAGGTGCAAAAGCGGGCCGTGGAGCTCTTTACCGATATGGTGAGCCGCGCTCTGCCATTAGCTCCAGATGCTGACTCCTTTAGCGAGCTCATCATGAAGGCTTATAACAAGGGCGCCAAGAATTTAGAGCTCGAGATGGGCGATATGCTCTTTATCGGCGGCGATAAAGCCGCTGCTAACGCCCAGGTCGCGGTCGAGCATTGGCAACGCGCCATGGATGCAGGCGTAGAGCGCGCCTATGTGCGCTTAGCCGGTGCCTATTGGCATGGTTACTCGGTCATGCGCGATCCCCAAAACGCCATTGACCTCTACACCGTAGCCGCCTCCAATAACCAAGACCCGGTGGCGATGTATGCCTTAGCCCTTATTACCCTGCGCTCGGTCATCAACCCTGATGATAGGGCGCGCAATAATGCCTTAAATCAAGCCGGTGTCGAGTACTTAACCCAGGCCTCAGCTCAAGGCTATGGCCCAGCCAGCACCGCCTTAGGTGTCCTGGCCTTAACTGAGAACTCCGATCCACTAGCGGCCAAGCGCGCCGCGCAATGGCTGCGCATTGCAGCGGTGGAGCAAAACGACATCGGTGGTCGCATTCTGTACGATTTGCTCTTGATCACCGGTACCGGCGTGGCACAGTCCTTTACTGAGGGCTTTGATGATTTGATCTTGGTAGCCGAGACCTATCCTCCGGCTCAGGGCATCTTAGATCTGCTGCAAAAGCGTATTCCGCCAGAGGTGGTCTTGCGTCAGGCTATGGCCTTGAGCAATCAAGTGCTCTTAGGACACCTGGCCTATCGCGAAGGTGATCCAGTGGCCAAGCAGACGATCACTGATCCAGTCACCGGCGAGGTAATCCCACGTCCTTTCTCGTACTATCAGTCGCTGACCAAGGTGCCAGAAGATCTGAGGCGGCAATATGGCCTCTTCAACTTCACGCCGCCAAGCGACTTTACCAATATGTCGATCAGTGGTGAGCACATCTTAAGCCCAGATTTGGCCAAGATCATTATCCAGTACGCCCCATCAACCGGTGCCGCCCCTTATGAGCCAAACCAAATGATGCCGCGTCCGCTGCCACCTCAGGTCCCGCCAACTTACTCCATCGGTTCCTTTGTGCCGCCAATTCGCCTGCTCGAGCCACAGTCGCTCTTGGAGCGCGACACCGGTATCAACCGCACCTTGTTCTAATTCCAACCTCC
The DNA here is from genome assembly GCA_944390115.1 of uncultured Anaerobiospirillum sp. Taxonomy (GTDB): domain Bacteria; phylum Pseudomonadota; class Gammaproteobacteria; order Enterobacterales; family Succinivibrionaceae; genus Anaerobiospirillum. The sequence goes on along the minus strand of CALXOW010000007.1, from coordinate 69,105 downwards.
TGAATGCATAAAAAACAGCCCTGACTGAGTCAGGGCTGTTTTTTCGGGCGACCGCATTGAAGGGGCGGCGCAATTAAGCGGCACTGCCCGTCTCAAGCTGGACGGGCACGATTGAGGTGAGCTTAATCGATCTTATGCTCGCCTGAGACGATGCTTTGGTCAAAGCGGGCGCTGCCTTGGATGAAGTCGGCCAGCTCTTTGAGGGCAGGCTTATCGTCCATCGCGCAGAACTCGAGGAAGCGGGCTTTGTCTTGCTCGCTCATCTGCGCGCGGCCAACCTTGGTTAAAAGGTTGAAGTTGTCGTACTTGATGATAAGCGAGGTGGCTGCACCAAAGAGACTCTTGGCCTGCTTTAAGTGAGCGCCATTGATTTCCTCAGGGCTCTTGCCCTCATAGATGAGCGGCAGCGTGACCTCGGCTAAGGTCGAGAGCAGCGGCTGGACCATTGGGTTGACCGCATGGCCGGTGATGTGACCTGCAAGCCCGGTGCGGCCCTTAAACTTGTTTAAGAAGAGGTAGGAGCAAATCTTCTTGCCATCGTTGACCGGGTAATTGTCCCAGATAAATGGCTTGCGCCCCAGGCGCGCTGTGACCTTATCGATGTACTCTGGGGTAATGTCCTCAGATAAGACCTTATCGCCGGTCCAGAAGATTTCCACGCGCTCAGGCAGACCTGCCGTTAAGTCACTAAAGTAGTGCTCGGGGCACTGACCAAAGAGCTTATCTAAGATCGGATCGTCGCAGTAGTAGGACGGGCAGATAATAAAGTGCGAGACGTGCTCCGGCAAAATTTGCTCGACCGCCGTGATAACCTCGTTTTGGGCCTTGCCCACGTCCTCGGAGTCCTTGACCATATCGTCAAAGAGCAGACAGAAGATTTCGCACTTAGTGGCCGCGCACAGCTCTTTAACTTGCGTTAAGAGCGTGTCGCGCATGGTGGCAAAGTTTGCCGTGAGGTTCATCGGCGATAAGGCCACGCCAAAATCAAGCTTGCGCTCATGAGCGGCAGCGGCCATCGTGGTGAGGTAGGAGCGGTACTCTGCGCTCATAGGTTGCTGCCAGGTGGCTCGAAGCTGCGCATCCTCCTTTGGAGCGTAGATGTAGAAGCGGTAGCCATGGTGCGCGCAAAAGTCAAAAAGGTACGAGCGCTCATTCTCGTGATAGCGTTGCCCGTAAAAGCCTTCAATAATGCCAAGATAAGGATCTGCACTCATGAAATTTCGCTCCCAAAACATCCTGTGACTACGCCCCCTTGTAGGGCGCACCTTGTGATGTAATTGTGAAATTGCCGCCGCGCTGTGTCAACAGGCGCGCAGACTTAGCCCAATGAAAGCGTGGGACCAGTGTGCTCCTGCCCCGGCGCGCTCCTGCCCCGGTGGGCTCTTGCCCTAAGTGCACTCTTGCCCATGTGCGTCCACGGCCTCAGTGTGCTCTTGCCCCCGGTGCGCTCTTCTCAGGGCGGTCTTGCCGCCAAGGCGGGTGTTGGGGACAAACGCCGGGCATTGTCGCCCGTAATTATGGCAATTAATCGGCTTAGCGATTATAATCGCTAGGTTTTGTGGACTTAGCGCAAGCTCTTGCGCGAGGTCACGGCGCTTGGGGCACCAAGTGGCCGTTTTGTGCTAGAGGTTGCTACCCCCTAGGGCAAAAAAGAAAAAATTCTTTCTTTTTGGGGTATTGAGCCTTTAAAGTGGCGGGCGCTGCCCCCATGTTAGATCATCAGTTCGATGCGAGCACAGAACTGCGACTTGGTGCTGCAAGTAATAGAGAGTGCCTTGGTCGTGCTTGTAACCAAGGATAGAGTTCATAGCTTACTGCACTCGGTATTTTGAGGTTTTAGAATGCAGGCTAACATTATTAAGACTGTAGGTAACAAGGCTACTGTTGAGCTGGTTGTACCTGTTGATGTGGTTAAGAAGGAGTATCAAAAGAGCTTCAATAAGTTTGCTCAAGGTGCCCGTGTTGATGGTTTCCGTAAGGGCCACGTCCCAAAGAGCGTGCTGATGCAGCGCTACAGCTACAGCATCAATAGCGAGGCTTTAGAGGAGATCCTGAATGTTGCAATTCAGGCTCTGCCTGAGCAAGCTCAATCCTTAGGCTTGAACCTGAACAAGCAGATCCATCCTGAGATTACTGAGATCCCTGCTCTCCAGCCTGATGCCGAGTACAAGCTTACTTGCATCGTGACCGTTATCCCTCAGCTCAATATCGCTGAGGCCAAGGAGGTCACCTTCGAGCCATTGAAGATCGAAGTCAGCGACGAGGATGTCAAGACCACCCTCGATAACTTACGTACTCAATACTCGACCTTAGAGCCAGCTCCAGAGGGTGCCACCGTAACCGAGAAGGATTGCGAAGTTACGATCGACTTTGAGGGCTTCCGTGACGGTGTTGCCTTTGAGCGCGGTTCGGCTCAGGACTTCAAGCTCGATATGGGTCGCACTTCCATGATCCCAGGCTTCTGCGAGCAGATCGTAGGCCACAAGGTTGGCGATCAATTTGAGATCGAGTGCACCTTCCCAGAGGACTACGTTGCCGAAGAATTACGTGGTGCTAAGGCTACCTTCAAGATCAACGTCAAGAACCTGTTACTGCGCAAGCTGCCTGAGATCGACGCTGAGTTCATCAAGAAGTTCGGCTACGAAGAGGACAAGACCGTTGATCAGTTCATGGCAGAGTTAAAGAAGCAGCTGTTAGTCCAGGCTGACATGCAGTCTGAGCACTACAACCTCAACGCAGTCTTTGACAAGATTATGGCTCACTATGGCTATGATCTGTTCCAGCCAAGCAAGTCCGAGCTCGATGCTCACGTTGAGCAGCACATCAAGGAAAACATTCTGCGTGGTCAGAAGCCTTCGGCCAAGGATGCTCGGTTATTTGAGGTCCTCAAGCCAATGCTGATCCCAGGCTCCCTCTCCTTATTCCTCAACTCCATGTTACTGGAGGACTTAAAGGAGTTAGGTGCCCTGAACATCGACTCGATCTCCGATGATGAGCTCAACGCTTACATTGAGCAGCGTTCGGTTATGTTCGACGAGCCTGAGAAGTACAAGGAAGCAATCCGCGACGATCAGGCTGAGATGAACACCGTGCGCAATATGTGCATCAACCACAAGTTATATCAGAACCTGTGCAACTTAGTCACCGTTGCTGAGAAGGTCACCGATTACAAGTCTGCCTTAGAGCTGATCGCCGCTCAGGAGAAGGAGCTGGCTACCCGTAATCAGGACTTAACTAAGAAGTGGTACCCAACTGAGCAGCAGGCCTAAGAGCTTGTTCTCTGAGAGCAACTTCGCTCTTAACCGCTGATTTTGCTCGGGTGCAGGCGCGCGCCTGCACCTTAAAAAGTGCCCTCTCCCAACGGACTTGGGCACTTTTTTTCTCTAGCACCGCCAGAGCTCAAAGGTGTTGGGACAGGATGAGCCGTTTCGGTCTAGTCCTTGCTGTAATCGCCTCTTGGCCGCCGTTGCCGCACTTGGGGCTCTTTGAGAAGAGCTCTGGGCAGCACGCGCTTTTTGGGGCGCCGCTTGACTGCTTTGAGCTCTGTCGGGGTTATCCTAGGCCATTAATCATTTGGTTGATGGCAGGGGTGGTGCAAAAAGTTGTGCCTTAAGCGCCCTTTTTGTGCCATCGCCTAAGATTTCAATTAAGATGCAAGTATGCCTTGCTCACTGGGGCATACCCATAAGGCGACGTTGCCTTGTGGCAAGTGAGAGCTAAAGGCGTCAGCTTTTGGTTCTTGGTCCTAATTTCTTTGGAGCTGTGCTTTCATGTCAGACATGTCAGTCATCGACCTTCAAACCAGAATGTCCACCCTCGTTCCGATGGTGATCGAGCAGACGGGGCGCGGCGAGCGTTCCTTTGATATTTACTCGCGCATGTTAAAGGATCGCGTGATCTTTTTAACTGGTGAGGTCGAAGATCGCATGGCCGATCTGGTCATCGCCCAGCTTCTGTTCTTAGAGTCCGACGATCCTAATAAGGACATCTACCTCTATATCAATAGCCCAGGCGGTGTTGTGACCGCTGGTATGGCGATCTACGACACGATGCAGTACATCAAGCCTGATGTCTGCACCCTGTGCTTAGGCCAAGCTTGCTCGATGGGTGCCTTCTTATTAGCAGGTGGCGCTAAGGGTAAGCGTATTGCGCTGCCGCATGCCCGCATCATGATTCACCAACCATTAGGTGGCTATAAGGGCCAGGCTACCGATATTATGATCCACGCCCGTGAAACCGAGCGCACCAAGCAGACCTTGGCTATGATCTTGGCTCAAAACACCGGCCAGCCTTTAGAGAAGGTGATGGCCGATTGCGAGCGCGATAACTTCATGGGTGCAGGTGAGGCCTTAGCCTATGGCTTAATCGATCAAGTGATCATGCACCGTGGTGATAAGCCGATTGAACGCCCAGATCCGACTGACCCTAACGGGGGGCCTAGCGGCACTTTTTTTCCCGCTCCGGACGTAACTGACCCAAGCGGCGGTGCCAGTGAGGCTCAAGGCGAGGACAAGCCAGAGGATAAGGCTGAGGACAAGTCCAAGAGCGAGACTAAGGCTGAAGCTAAGGCCGAGCCTGCTGAGACCACCTTAGTGCCGCAGGCACCAGCTGGTCAGCCGACCAATACCGCTGATGTGCCTAATATGATGGGCGTGACCAATCCTTATCTCATGAATGGCATGGCCCCCATGAATGGCCAGATGATGCCGCAGGGCATGAACCCAGTCATGCAGGCTTTTATGCAAGCCGGATTGCCGAGCAGTGCCGCCGTGCCTGGCATGATGACGCCACCGATTAACCCGATGACTGGTATGCCTTGGCCAATGCCGGGGCAAATGCCAAATCAAATGCCAGGGGCGATGCCTGGTCAAGTGCCAGGCCAAGTTCCGGGCCAAGTTGCCGGACAGGTGCCAGGTCAAGTCCCAGGCCAAGTGCCAGGTATGATGCCAGGGCAAGTAGCTCCAGGCCGTAATAACCGCACCGCTGCTGCCCCTAAGGGCAAGCGTAACAATCAGACCAAGAAGTAAGCGACGGAGGAGAGGTAGCAATGCCTGATAAGAAAAAGAATTTTTGCCTCTTTTGTGGCGAACCGGCAAGTCCGAACCGTGCCCTGATCCAATCGTCGTCGGGTTACTGCATTTGCTCTGATTGCGTTGAGCGTTGCGCTGAGATCGTCAAGCTCAAGAAAAAGAACGCCCAAGATAAGGAAGATCCGGGCTATATCGACTTAGAGAACATCCCAACGCCACACGAAATGGCCGAGCACTTAGACCAATACGTCATTGGTCAAGACGACGCCAAGAAGGTGCTGTCGGTCGCGGTTTATAACCACTACAAGCGCTTAAAGCACGCCGCCCACGCCGAGGCCGACGATGTCGAGCTGGGTAAGTCCAATATCTTGATGATTGGCCCAACCGGTTCGGGTAAGACCTTGCTGGTGCAGACCTTAGCGCGCTTCTTAAAGGTGCCGTTTGCGATCTCTGATGCCACCACCTTAACTGAGGCCGGTTACGTCGGTGAGGACGTGGAAAATGTGATCGTACGTCTGCTCAACTCGTGCGATGGCAATGTCGAGAAGGCCCAAAAGGGCATTATCTACATCGACGAGATCGATAAGATCGCCCGCAAGAGCGAGAACCCATCGATTACGCGCGATGTCTCGGGCGAAGGCGTCCAGCAAGCTCTGCTCAAGTTAATTGAGGGCACGGTCGCTTCGGTGCCACCTAGTGGCGGTCGTAAGCACCCGAACCAGCCGATGATCGAAGTTGATACCTCGCAGATCCTCTTTATCTGCGGCGGCGCCTTCGATGGCTTAGAGAAGATTGTGGACAAGCGTCTGTCGACCAACGCCGGTATCGGCTTTGGTGCCGAGGTTAAGACCAAGGACGAAGAGCTGACCTTGACCGAAAAGTTCAAGCGCGTTGAGCCAGACGACTTAGTTAAGTTCGGTATCATCCCTGAGTTCGTAGGCCGTCTGCCGGTTATCTCGGCTTTACAGGAGTTAAACCGCGAGCAGCTGGTACGCATCTTAACCGAGCCTAAGAACGCGGTGGTCAAACAGTACCAGACTATCTTCAAGCTTGAGGGCGTGGATCTTGAGTTCACCCCAGAGGCCTTAGGTGCGATTGCCGATACCTCCATCGAGCGTCACACCGGTGCCCGTGGCTTACGCTCGGTCGTAGAAAATATTCTGTTAAACACCATGTATGACATACCTTCGGTCCACGACGTCAAGAAGGTCTTAGTCAACGAGGACACGGTGCGCAAGGACGAAGAGCCAGTCGTAATTAAGACTGATTCGGCCTTAGTCAGCTAACGCTAACAAGCAGTGGGCGCGAGCGAAAAAAAAAAAGGTGCGCTCACTGCCCGTCAGCAGCTAGCTCACTGTCTATCAGCGGTGGGCGCGCGCGCGTAAAAGCGGTTAGCAAGCTTATCAGCGGTTGGCGCACGGCCGCACCAGCAAGATTTTGGAGCGCGGGCCTGGGCACCAGTAACAAACACAAAGTAGGGACAGGTGTCGGCGGACGCGCCCCCACTCTGAGTGCTAGGCTTTTTCCTAGCCTTAATCCAACTGAGAGTGCAAGCATTAATGTCACAAATTAACGACGACAATACTAAGGCGAAGAAGCCTGCGGGCAAGAAGGGTAAGACGGAAGTCACCAAGCCTGAGGCCAAGAAGCCAGCAGGTACTGAGCCTGCGGTCGCCGCACAGACCGACAGCGGCTCCGGCGTAGCCAATCTCGAGGTACCACGCGAGCTTACCCCTGAGGAAGTCAGCGCTATGGTCGCAGCTGAATCCAAACAGCAAAAGAGCGGCTCTGATGACGCCGTAGGCGTCCCAAGCCCGGCTAAGGATACTGAGGGCGATAAGTCAGAGCGCAAGTCCGAAGGCGACGACGTGGTGGTCGCAGATGCCACCAACGATACCAAGGATAAGGTCGTAGGCACCTTCCCACTGGTCACCTTACGCTCGATTATCATCACCCCAGCGGCCAACGTGCAGCTCATTGCCGCTCGTGAAAGCACGGCTCACGCTTTAGAAGAGGCCTTGGCTTCGACTAAGGGCGTTGCCGTTTTCTCGCAGTTAGTTGAGGTCCCAGGGGGCCGCCCTAATCGTGAGGACTTAAGCCGCATCGGTGTGTTAGCCCGCGTCTTAAATGGCTCCTACAACGAAAAGGAACAGTACCGCGCTACCATTCGCGGCTATCAGCGTATCTGTATTCGCCGCATTATCGACGAGCCATCGAGCACGGTGCGCCATGTCGAAGTCGAGTGCTTAAACGAGCAGGAAGTCGACTCCTTAATTGAGCGGCGCTATGTTGAGGCCTTGCGTTCGGCCTTAGACACCGCCTTAGAGGTGCAAAGTCACGGTGGGCGTACCATCGTCGACAAGACGATCCCAAGCGAGATGTTAAGCTCGATTCGCGAGCAGTCCTCGTTGAGCCTCATGACCGATGGCTTAGCCCAGATTCTGCTCTTACCATACTTTGATAAGAAGTATGTGCTCGAGTCGCTTGACCCAGTTGCCCGTGCTAAGGCGATCATCGCTTACTTAAATAACTTCTCCTACAAGGCTGAGGTTGATAAGAAGATTGCCGAAGATGCCCGCAGCGCCATGGAGCGCTCGCAGCGTGACTTCTACTTAAACGAGCAGCTCAAGGCGATCAAGCGCGAACTCAATATGCACGTGGATGATTCCAACGACATTGAAGAGTATCGCAATAAGCTGCAAGGTTTTGACGCGCCAATTGAAGTCATCAATCGCCTGCAAAAGGAAATTTCGCGCCTCGCCGTGATGTCGGTGAACAGCGGCGAAAACTCGATGGTGCGCAATTATATCGACACCTTATTCTCGATCCCATGGCATTTCAGCACCCCATTGAACCGTGATCTGCAAAAGGCCAAGGAGATCTTGGAGTCGCAGCACTACGGTTTAGAGAAGGTTAAGGACCGCATCTTGGAGTTCTTAGCGGTACAAACCCGCAAGGAAAAGACCCAAGACGCCAACGGTCAAATCCTGTGCTTAATGGGCCCTCCAGGTATCGGTAAGACCTCGCTGGCCGCCTCGATTGCCCAAGCCACCGGCCGTAAGTATGTGCGCGTGGCCTTAGGCGGTATGTACGATGAATCCGAAATTCGCGGTCACCGTCGTACCTATATCGGTGCGATGCCAGGTCGTATCATCCAGAACATGATCAAGTGCGAGGCCAACAACCCGCTGTTCTTGTTAGATGAGATCGACAAGGTCTCAGGCAGTACCCAGCACGGCGATATTTCGGCGGCCTTGCTCGAGGTCTTAGACCCAGAGCAAAACAAGAGCTTCAACGACAACTATGTCGACCTTGAGTACGATCTGTCGCATGTGCTCTTTATTGCCACCGCCAACAGCTATAACATCCCACCGGCCCTGCGCGATCGTATGGAGATCATCGATCTGAGCAGCTATACGGCCGATGAGAAGTTCCACATCGCCCGTGAGCACTTGCTGCCGAAGCAGTTGACCAAGAATGGCTTAACGGCTGATGAGTTTGATATCTCCGATGCCGGTTTAAATCAGCTCATCTTGCACTACACCATGGAAGCCGGTGTGCGTAGCTTAGAGCGCATTATCGCTGAGCTGTGCCGCAAGGTGGTCAAGGATCTGATGATCAACCCACCGAAGAATCCGAAGAAGGTGGTGCTGGGCGTCAAGGAAATCGAGAAGTTAATCGGTCCAAAGCGCTTTGACTTCACCTCCAAGCTCAAGGAGAATCGCATTGGCGTGGTCAATGGTCTGAGCGTTTCCTCAGTGGGCGGCGATATGCTCCAAGTGGAAGTAGTGGCCAATGAGGGTAAGGGCAGCCACCTGTTAACCGGCCAATTAGGCTCGGTAATGAAGGAGTCGGTCTTTGCCGCGATTGCTTGGGTACGCTCGCATGCGCGCTCGTTCCACCTGGCGCCTGACTTCTACCAGAATGTGGATCTCAACGTCCACTTCCCAGAAGGTGCGATCAAGAAGGATGGTCCATCAGCTGGTACCGCCACGGTCACCGCGATCACCAGTGCCTTAACCGGCAATCCGGTGCGCGCTGATGTTGCCATGACCGGTGAGATCACCTTACGTGGTGACGTGCTGCCGATCGGCGGCTTAAAGGAGAAACTCCTGGCGGCCTTACGCGGTGGCGTCAAGACGGTCTGCATTCCGCAGGAGAATGTGAAGGATCTGTGGGACATTCCAAAGAAGGTCACCAAGAACCTCAACATTGTGCCGGTCAAGACTATCGACGAGGTGCTCGATATCGCCTTGGAGTTCAAGCCGAAGGAGTTCATGCCGACCACGATGGAGGAGTGGACTTTAAGCGGCTACGAGAAGCGCGAGAAGCAGCGCAAGCTGCGCATGGAGGCCGAGGAGCACAAGAACTATATGGAGATTCGCGATAGCTCCGACAGTTCGGTCAATGCCGTTAAAAACGACGACGCCGACGACGCTCCGGCTGAGAAGAAGCGTAAGGGCCCAAGTGAGCGCAAACCTAGTGATGAGCGCCCACAAGGCGACGCCCACGAAGCACCACATCCTGATGTGATGCCGGACATGACCACTTATGATGCTTAATTGAAAAAAAGGTGCTCGACCGTGCGGCCGGGCACTTTTTTTGATATCGTCATCAAGAAAGCTGTTTTGGCGCCTTAGTGTCTTAAAAATGGCATTTATGCGCGACAAATTCCGCCGATGACTAGATATTACTGAGATGCAAGTGCTGTCTTGTGACCAGCACCAGCGCAAGCTTGGCGCTGTTTCGTGCCAGGCGGCGTGCCAGTAATAGGTTCAGATTTCTCCCCCAGCTGCACTGCGCGCGTCGGTGCGGCACCTACTTTTGGAGGTCCCTATGACCACAGCGCCGACCAATTGGGATTTAAACTTCAAACTGGAAGCGATTTTCTCGGCTATGGCTCCAGTCATTGCCCTGACCATTGAATACTCCGAGCGTTGCCAAGAAATTGAGGCCTCGTTATTACAGGAGTGTGCGCTCTCTGACCGCTCCGAGCTCAATACTGAGCAGAGCCGCGAGCTGACCGAGCGTATCAAAGGCTATTTACATAGCATTGATCCTGAGCGTAAGGTGCTGTTTGACTGCGTGTCCAAACTGTCGCCATTAGTGCAGCAGTTCCATCAACTGCGTCATGAGTGGCGTCAGCTCGAAGCTCAATCCAGCACTTTCAAGCAAGAGGGCAAATTAAGCGCCGCTGACTTAGCCCAAGGGGCCAGCGAGATCGAGCCGCTCTTAACGTCGATCAACGCGACTTTAGATGAGATGCAGGCTAAGTTGGCTCAGGTCCAAGACAGCGCCGATTCCGAGATTAAGTCGGCAGTTCGTGACTATCTGCCGCGCCATCAAGAGCTCAAGGCGCTGATCAATGATCCGCAGCACAGCGCTGAAGTCAGCCATTTTCTGTGCATGCTCGATTCCTTCTAGTGAGGGAGTTTAAAAGTTTTTAACGCACAAAATCGGCCTTTGATGGCTTGTATAAGAGGTTTGTTGCACACTCAACCACATAGACTTTGTGGCAAATACTTTTAAACTCCGTCACTAGATTGGTACTGAAGATGCCGCACTACAATTGTGCATAAGTTAATTTACAACAGCTCCCTTCAGTAACTCTACAGCATTTAAGCGCAATGGAAAGCTCAGCCCAGCTGAGATTTCTCAGGTCGAGCAATTCCGCAAGAAGATTCGCCGTCAGTCGGTTGAGCATCTGAATCGAATCCACGCCAATATGTTGCAAATTGTGCGTGGCTGCAAAGATGCTGAGTTGGTGGCAGCTGCTCGCAGCTATCTCATTTTGCATGACCGCATGGTATCCATGTACACGAAGAGCAACATCATCTTGGTGAGCGACAGCAATCTTCTTTAGGACTAAGGATGTGCTCGCTTAGTCGAGCGGAGCGCTGTGAGCGCAACACCAGCGTTCAAGCCCCGCTGTACTTGCCGGAAGCGCTGTTCGCGTTATGGTGCTCAAGTCAGGACGGGGCGCTAAAGTTCACTAAGGCAGGTTTAGCCTCACTGGGCTTAATTTCAGCAAAATCGGTGCAATAGGGCAGGTTGCAGGCAACGGCGATTTGGCGCAAGTAGCGGTCCAGCTCACGCCAAAAGTTCAGGTCATGGGCTTCGTAGATGGCGTGGTAGAGCGGCTTCAGATGGGGCTGCTGCGAGGCGATATAGCGCAGCACCGGCTCCTTGCAGCTGGGGTGCAGGTTAAGGCTGTCCAGCCAAATCTCGTGGCAGTAGGGGCGCACCGCATGAATGACGGCGGCGACGTCGGTGAGTCCTGGCATGATCGGCGCGATAAAGCAGGCGGTTTTAAGGCCTGCGTCATGACAGGTTTTTAAGGCAGAAAGTCGCCGGGCGATACTGGGCGCGGCGTCAAGCTGCGCCTTGAGCGCTTCGTCCACGGTGTTGATCGAAAAGACCACGCGCACCTGTGGGAACTGCTTGAGTAAGTCAAGATCGCGCGTTATCAGATCACTCTTGGTGATCAGGGTCAGGCTAAAGCCCTCATCAGGCAGTAAGCCTTCGTTTTGCAGTAATCCCGCGTTAGACAGCAAGCCCGTGGGCTGGGATAGAGCTAAGAGCTGCTGGAGCAAGGTGCGGGTGCGCTTAAACTCAGCCTCCTCGGGCAAATAGGGATCGGTCACCGAGCCAATTAAGATGCTCTTGCCTGCAAGGCGCGGGCGCTCTTTTATTGGGTCCAGCTCGGGCCAGTCCTTAACCTCGATAAAGCTGCCCCAAGGCCCACTGTGCTCACTAAAGCGTTGCATGAAGCGCGCATAGCAATAGAGGCAGGCGTGGGAGCAGCCCAAATAGGGATTGGCGGCCCAATCTGAGCCGGGCAATTGCGAACGGCTCAGAATGGATTTGACTGACTTGACCGAGGTTTGGGTCATTACAGCTCAGGGCTTTGCACTGGGGTTAAGGCCTGCATGCTGACCTGATGCGGCTCCTTTGCCAGTTGCATCGTCTCATGGAGCTTGAGCAGTGCATAGGTGACGTTATCAGGCAGGTAGGCGTGCGCCAGGCCAAAGACTAAGCCGAAATTGCCTAAGTTACCAGCACTGCTTGGCACCAAGTGCTTAACGCGCATCGTCTCAGGGTCGAGCATCGCTAGCTTGCCCGCGTAGGAAATGGCATCGTCCAAATCGCCAATCTCATCGACTAAGCCCACGATCTTGGCCTCGTCGGCTAAGAACACCTGACCTTCAGCAAAGAGATCGTAGTCGTTGACCTTGAGCCCACGGTTTTGTGCCACCAGCTCTAAGAACTGACGGTAGGTGTGCTCAACTGACATATTGAGCAATTCCTGCTGGGTGGTTGGCATTTCCTCACCAATTGGGGTTACCGCCAGCTCGTTAGTGGCCACGCCGTCTTGGTAGGCGCCATAGCGGTTGAGCAGATTGTGGGCGCCCATGGCAATACCAAAGACACCGATCGAGCCGGTTAAGGTCGACTTGGTAGCAAAGATGCGCTCAGCTTGCGAGCCCAGCCAATAAGCACCCGAAGCAGCGGTGCCATTCATCGAAACCACGACCGGCTTTAAGGTACGCATTTGGAACTCAGCAATCGCGCGGCGAATCTTTTCTGAGGCGTTGACGCTGCCGCCAGGGCTATTTAAGTACAGAACCACTGCCTGGATATTAGGATCGTCAGCGGCCTCATCAAACAACGGTGCGATATTGTCGTAGGTGAAGTCGGTGATGCGCTCGCCGCTCTCACGAATTTCACCAATACCGTAGATGACCGCGACCTCACCTGCCCCAGCGCTGCGGCGCTTATTGGCGGCGGCCCGACGCTCGCGCTGCTTTTGCGCCTCATTGAGTTGATCTAAGAGACTTTCCTCCGCGACCAGATTAGGAGCGGCGATCTTGGTCGAGGAGCTGAGCGCAGTGCTGGCGCTACTGCCAGTGAGCGCGGTGCTCGCGCCAGTGAGCGCAGTGCTCGCCAAGATACGCTGCGGGGCCGAGCTTGGCTGCTCTTCTTCACTTTGTGGGTGCTGCAGGGAACGCGGAATATCGATCGCTGAGAGCGAGCCGACATTGCCATTACCGGTGTTGAGGTAGTGGTAGCGTAAGAGGTAGTCTTGGTAGGTGATAATGGCCGGACGATTCTTGTGGTCGGCATCGACATTGACCTCGGTGCTGAGCTGACACAGATAGCGCTCAAGCGGCATCACCTCATCCACTAAGCCTTGTGCCTTTTGCATTGCGGCGCGGTCACCGTTAAATTCCTCGACCCACTTCACATAGGTAGCAGCGTCCGGCAGGATATTGCTGACGTTCTTAATCGCGCTGCGGCTGGTGAGCGCGTTGGTGTAGATTTCCCAGGACTTGGCGGCAATTGCTTGGTAGGAGCGGCGTACCTCTGGGGACATGCCACTTAAGATAAAGGGCTCGACTGCGCTCTTAAAGCGACCAGCTCTAAAGATATAAGGGGTGAGATGGAATTGCTCTAAGGTGTCCTTAAAGTAGAGCGACGACAGGGCAATACCGCGCAGGTCCACCGCACCTAAAGGATCTAAGATCACCTTGTCGGCGTGGGCGGCTAAGACGTAAGCTGCTTGGCTAAAGTTGGTGCCCATGACAATCACTTCACGGCGCATGGTGTCGCCATCGCTGCTAAAGCCCGAGGAGTGATCTGAGCTGTCTGAACCGTACTTAGCACGCTGCTCCTCTGAGATATTGACCACACGGGCGTGCTCCATCGCCTTGCCGATACGCTCAGCGACTGATAAGGTCAGAGGCGCCATATTGTCGATGTTGATCAAGACCTTCTTGATATCAGGATCGCCTGAGACCAAGTTGAGCGCATTCTCGATCGCCACCAGTTCATGACTGTAGGTGCCATTGAACATGAACTCGAGTTCACGTTGCATGCTGTCAAACTGGTTCGGGCTAAAAGGCGCTTCGCTCAAGGAGCCACTTAAATCAAAGTAGAGCACTTGCGCTGGGAGGCTCGAGCCTTCCATTTGCTCCAGGGCCGCCTGGGACATCGACAGTCCCTGCTCTTGCAGGCTGGAAACGATGTAATGGCCCATAAAGACCAAGGCGATAATGCCAAGGAAAATCAGGTTAAAGACCAGGTTGCGCGCAAAGGTGATAACGCTGCCTACACCCAGTAAAAAGGCGCAGATTGGGTTGCGGTGCTTCTTGCGCCTGAGCTCAAACTTGTCCCACGGAATCTGTACTGAGTACGGCATCTGGCCGTTAGGATTGTACTGGCCGTAGTTGGGGTTAGCGCTGTTGCCGTTGTAATTGCCGTTAAAGGAGCCGTTGTTTCCATTGTAGGCGCCATTGTTCCCGTTGTAGGCGCCATTATTGCCGTTATAGCCACGGGCATTGTTGTAGTTACCGACGTTTTGGTTATAGTTGCGCCCTTGGTAGCCATAACCTTGATTTTGGTTGTAGCCGTACGTGTTGGAGCCATTGGTCCCGTTAGCAGTGCCGTTAAAACGGTTGGTGCGGCTGTTTTGATTGTTACCGCGTTGCTCACTCATGGCTCTTCCTCACACACTGATACAACTAATCGGCCACGCCGCAGGGGCGCTTGCATTGTCTCAAGAGACGTCTTGCCTCTAGGGGCACGGTCTTGCCCTTAGGCTCGCCTTAGAGGCAAAAGTTCCTTTGAGAGCAAGGGTCGTGCCTTATTAAACGCAGAACGCCCCAAGGCCGGGGGCCTTGAGGCGTTCAGTGAAAGCTGCAGGGGCTTTAGGCTTTACTTGTTTTGAGCGGTACCGGCAGCAGCAGCGGCGGCCTCAGCCGAGTGGGCCTTGAGGTCGGCGGAGATATCGTAGCCAAACCACTTGGTCGAAATATCAGCAAACTTGCCGTTTTCGATTACACGGTCTAAGCCTTCGTTGATCAGATTCAACATCTCAGTGTTGCCCTTGCGTACGGCGATACCGTAGTACTCGTTTTGAGCGCTGGTGATATCGTGCGAGACCACGATATCCTTGTTCTTAGGATTTTGGGCTAAGAAGAAGTCGTTGACTGGGCGGTCGTTAACTACGACGTCGCAGCCACCGTTTAACATCTCTAAGTAGGTCTCTGGAGGCGAGTTGAATTGCTTTAACTTAGGCTCGTCGAGTACCTTTTGCAGATATAAGGCACCGGTGGTACCAATCTGGGTGCAGATCTCTGCGTCCTTGATCTTGTCAAAGCTATCGAACTTGCCTGCGTCCATCTTCATCGTGAGGAAGGTCAAGCCGCAGCGATAGTAAGGGTCGGAGAAATCAACGCGCTGAGCACGCTCTGGGGAGATGGTGAAGCCCGAGATAATCAGGTCGATGTTGTTGGTGATTAAGGTTGGGATAATGCCATCAAAAGGGTAGCCCTTCATATCGATGGTGTAGCCCATTTCCTCAGCAATAGCCTTGATTAAGTCAACGTCAAAGCCAATTAACTGACCCTTGTCGTCGGTGTAGGTGAACGGAGCAAAGGCGGCATCACAGCCAACGCGTAAAACCTTGTCCCCATGAGTCACGTCGCCCGTGGCACCTTGGTCAGTAGTAGTGGTTGCAGCAGTTGCGACGTTAAGTCCCAGCGCAAGGCAGGTAGCCAAGGCTGAAGCTTTGAATAATGTTCCCATGGGATACTCCGAATTAATCAAAACAGATTTTGAGGACAATCACCTAAAGTCGGTACACAAGCTCGGGCCAAAGTAACAACAAAAAGAAAAAAGCCCACTGCTCGACGCCGCCAACGTCCTCAAGGCCAAGCCTAAGGGGCAGCCTAAAGGAAGCCGGTGCGGGTACTTTTCACGCAGCGTTGCGCTGGGGCGGTACTGCTTGAGGTTTACGAAAGCCTTATTTTAGCGGACTTATGCGGCAATGCGCCATTTGTGGTGCAAATTCAGTGGGACAAAGCGGGCCAAACCCCACAACGGGGCACCGCCCCCACAAAATTCCCGCAAATAACCCGTGCGTTGCCCCTTAAGTGCCCATAATTGCCGCTAGGTGCACCGTATTGTGGCACGGCGCTTCGTGCTTAGATTTTGCAAGATGCCCCGCTGGTATGGTGTAGCCTGTTATGATGGGAACACTCCTCAACTTTTTCATCTTAGGAGGGAGCTTATGGCGGGAACCGACTATCGAGGGTCCAAGCAGGGGCAAACAGTGCCCCCTGGGGACTATGCCTCTTCTTACCAACACTCCTCATCATCACAAGTGCCGATGCAGCCTGATGCTTATAGCGCTGCTTATCAGGCGCAAGGTTCAAGTGCTAACGCTTCAAATCAAGCTTATGCCGCGTCTGACTATGGCGCGTCCGATTACACCGCCCCAGGCCAAAGTGACCGCGCTGTAAATCAATCTTACGCCGCACCGTATCGCCAAGGTTACGCAGCCTCAGAGCAAGACTTACAGCAGCAAAATTCGCGGCCCCAAGGTCAGCAGCAAGGTTTTGCTCAGCAAGGCGCAGCTCAGCAAGGCTGGGCACAGCAGGGGCCAGCGCAGCAAGGCTGGTCTCAGTCAGGGCCAGCCCAGCAAGCTGCGCAGCAATGGGGTAATCAGCAAGGATGGGGGCAAGCAGGTGGGGCCGCATCCAGTGGGCCTTCGGGCTACCCGCAGACAGCGGCGGGAGGTGGTGGCACTATGGGGCCTAATGGGGCGGCATGGGCGGGCGCTGCGGCATCTGATCCTAAGAAATCGCGCTTAGGCAAGTGGAGTGAGAATTTAGGAACCCATATCCTAATGGTGGGCTTGATCTCGCTCTTGCTCCTGGTTCCTACGCTCTTTTTCACTATGGTCTTGGACGATCGGCGCTATAACGAGCAATTGGCGATTGAGTCGATGGTCAGCCCATGGGGTGGCCACCAAATGCTGGCCGATCCTGAAATCATCGTGCCGGTCGAGGAAGTGAGCTCGTATCGCTACGAGGAAAGCGACGATGAGACGCAAAAGCGCATCAATACCGTCAACCTCGCCAATTACTATATTTCGCCGCTGAAATCCGAGAGTTCAATCGAGCTCGAGTCGCATAAACGCTATCGCGGCAATTACGAGACCACGCTCTATCGGATGGCGGTCCATCAGGTCAGCTCCTTTGCCTTAGATGAGCGTTTAGTGCAAATTACTGAGCGCTCTTCCGTGCAACAGATAATGACCGATGACTTAAAGCTCATCTTCCATGTCAGCAACAATAAGGGCATTGATGAGATTAAGTACCTCTGCGTCAATGGCAAGGCCTATACCCCGGAGCCGTATCCGCATTTCTCGGGCATTATGATTAAGCTCGAGCTCTCGGACATTCACAAGATTGTCTATGGCGATAGCTTAGTTGCGGCCGGTGATAGCCGCTCCTGCGCTCTGCTCAAGCAGGAAGTTAACCAGCAAGCAGCTGCGAGCAAGGCTCCTACAGGCTCGATCTTTGCCCAAAGCGCCTATGCTGATAAGGCCACCGACCCAAGTCTGGCTAACCGCGAGCAGCTTGCCCAAGTGCCGGATTTGGTCAATAGCTTAGATGCTGACGCTGATCAAACTACCACCGCCGTGGCGGTCGCAGGTGAGCTGACTTCATCCCATCAACCTGAAGACTTTGCCGAGGGCGTGATGACGGTCGAGGCCTTCTATTACGTGCGCGGTGCCCAGGGCATGACCTATATCCCGATTGCCCAAGACTCGCGCTTGACCGTTGAGGGTACGGGCGTGGTGCCTTCCTTTGGTGGTGCCTTCTTGCCGACCGACCGCTATATCACCGGCGCGGGCTTCTTAGATTCCGCCCAAATCGAGGATTTGAGCTTTGGCGATGAGCTCACGGCGTCGGCGGCCGCATCAGGTTCGCAGTCGGTGCCTGAAGGCGGGCCTGCTGACCAGAGTAAGCCGTACTTTAAGGCCTACTATGCCCAAAATAACTTGGCTACCGGCCAAGCGCAGGTGCGCACTGAGGACGAGATTTTCAATATGAATAGCTCCTCAATTGAGTACCGTATTGACCTGGCGGACACCTCCGAGACTTATCAGCTCATTGAGCGCCTGACCAAGTACGTGCTGCTTTTCATTGCCATGACCTTTGTCACGATTCTCGCCTTTGAGATTGTGATGAAACGCATGGTGTCCTTGGTGCAGTACGTGGTGATTGGCGCAGCCTTGATCTTGTTCTACATGGTGCTTTTGGCCTTAAGTGAGCACACCACATTTGTTATCTCCTATGTGACCGGCGCCCTGCTCATGTCAGGCATGATCGCGGCCTATTTAAAGGCGGTGCTCAATTCGCTGCGCAGTGCCCTGTGCGTTGCGGTGCTGCTCTTGGCCATGTACGCCGTGCTCTTTGCCATCGTTCATGTCCAAGCCTACGCGCTGTTAGTCGGCACAGTCTTACTCGTGATTATGCTCGGTATCGTGATGTTCATTACGCGCCGCCTCAATGTCACTGAGAGCCTGAGCGTACCTGAGCCTAAGTCAGCACAGGCTAAGTCAGCTCCGACTAAGGAAGTTCAGAGCAAGCAAGCTCAATCCTAGCGCAGAGGTTGCAGGCCGCTGTGAGATAGGTTCTGGTGCTTCGGGCCTATCGGGGCACCGACCTTAAAGCTTACCAGTGCAGTCTCTGCACTCGGTGTGCACCAAGCCCCAGAGCCTACGGCTCTGGGGCTTTTGGCTTGGGCAAAAGATCGTTATAATTACGGGCTTGGTAGCGCCACCGTCACGGGCTGTGAGTCCTTAATTGGTGGATGCTAAAAGTTTTATGCCAATGAGTTTTTGGGTTTGCTATGCCGTTTTATGAGTACCGCTGCAAAAATTGCGGGCACACCTTAACTAAGCTTCAGTCGATGAGCGCCCCGGCGCTGACTACTTGCCCAGAGTGCGGTCAAGAGAGCTTGGTCAAGTTGATCTCGGCCTCAAGCTGTGAGCTTAAGGGCGTTGGTGTCTTTGGTAACTCCAAGCAGCCATTTGCTAACGAAAGCAAGTCGTGCCCAGCGGGCGCGGGCGCTGGTGCTAGTGCCCCGGCTTGTGCCTCGTGCCCTCACGCTGATTAAGGCGCGGCGCCTCATGCTGACTTAGGCGTCATGCTGCCTTAGGCGTCATACTGACTGCGGTGTGGTCGGGAACCGCTGCGGCGCGGCGGGTAAAATTGGTTTAGTGTTTTTGATAGGCATTTTGTATGTCAATGCGTTCTCACTATTGTGAACAAGTAGGTCTGACCGAAGTCGGGCAGACCGTGACCCTGTGCGGCTGGGTTAACAAGCGCCGCGATTTAGGCGGTCTGATTTTTATTGACCTGAGGGATCGCACGGGTTTAGTTCAGGTGGTCTTCGAGCCTGATGTCAAGGATGTGCACGAGTTAGCTGCCACCTTACGCGGTGAGTTCTGCATTAAGGTGGTAGGTACGGTCCGTGCCCGCCCAGAGAGCCAAGTCAACGCCAATATGAAGAGCGGCGCGATCGAGGTTTATGCCAGCGCTTTAGAGGTCTTAAATAAGGCCGCCGTTCTGCCATTAGACTTCAACCAGGACAATACCGAAGAGCAGCGTCTGCGCTATCGCTACTTAGACCTGCGCCGTCCTGAGATGCTGCACAACTTCACCAAGCGTCACTCCATTACCCACTTTGTGCGTAATTTCATGGATGAGCATGGCTTTATCGATGTCGAGACCCCAATGCTCACCAAGGCTACCCCAGAAGGTGCCCGTGACTACTTAGTGCCATCGCGTATCCACCACGGCAAGTTCTACGCCCTGCCTCAGTCGCCACAGCTCTTCAAGCAGCTTCTGATGATCGCAGGCTTTGACCGCTACTACCAGATCACCAAGTGCTTCCGTGATGAGGACTTACGCGCTGACCGCCAGCCTGAGTTCACTCAGATCGATGTTGAGACCTCCTTTATGTCCTCGCAAGATGTCCGTGACATCATGGAGGAGATGATGGTTGGTCTGTTCCGTCATGAAGAGAACTTCGATTTAGGTAAGTTCCCAGTCTTAACCTGGACTGAGGCGATGGAGCGCTTTGGTTCGGATAAGCCGGATTTACGTATCGCCTTTGAGCTCCACACCTTAGACGAGTTAGTCAAGGATACCGAGTTTAAGGTCTTAGCTGAGAGCGCCAATGATCCGCACAGCAAGGTCGTCGGTTTTGCTCTGCCAGGCGGCGCTGCCTTAAGCCGCAAGAATATCGACGGCTACACCGACTACGTTAAGAAGTTAGGTGCCTCGGGCCTCATCTACATCAAGGTCAATGACTTAGCTAAGGGCGCTGAGGGCCTGCAATCGTCGATCGCCAAGCACGTAACTCCAGAGCTCTTACTCTCGGTCGTTAACGCCTGCGGTGCTCAGAGCGGCGATATCGTCTTTATTGGCTGCGGCAAGACCGTTAAGTGCCAGACCTTTATGGGTGCTTTACGCTGCCAAACCGCCCGCGACCACAACTTAATTGCCCCAGGTTTCAAGGCTTTATGGGTCATCGACTTCCCAATGTTCGAGATGACCGAAGAGGCCGGTTTAACCGCAATGCACCACCCATTTACCGCGCCAGCCCATGTCACCCCAGAGCAATTAGAGGCTGACCCTATGTCGGTCTTTGCTGATGCTTATGACATGGTCATCAATGGCTACGAAGTAGGTGGTGGCTCGGTACGTATCCACGACCCAATTATGCAGCAGGCCGTCTTCAATGTGCTGGGCATCAGCAAGGAAGAGGCACAGCAGAAGTTTGGCTTCTTGCTTGATGCTTTATCTTTTGGTGCACCACCACATGCCGGTCTTGCCTTTGGCTTAGATCGTCTTACTATGTTGCTCACTCATACTGACAACATCCGTGACGTGATTGCCTTCCCTAAGACCACTGCTGCTTCGTGCTTAATGACCGAAGCTCCGAATGTGGCCTCACCTGAAGCCTTAAATGAATTGGCTATCGCCGTTACCGATTTAGAGAAATAGCAGGAGATTAATATGTCAGGTCACTCCAAGTGGGCCAACATTCGCTTCCGTAAGGCCGCTCAAGACGCAAAGCGCGGCAAGATCTTCACCAAGCTGATTCGTGAAATCACCACCGCAGCTCGTATGGGCGGCGGCGACGAGGGCTCCAACCCACGTCTGCGCTCGGCCGTGATCTCGGCTTTAGCCCAGAACATGACTCGTGACACCATCAAGCGCGCCATTGAGCGTGGCGTTGGTGGCGGCGAGGGCACTGAGCTCGAGTCCATCACCTATGAGGGCTACGGTGTCGGCGGTGTTGCCGTTATGGTTGAGTGCATGACCGATAACCGCAACCGTACTGCCTCGGATGTTCGTCACGGCTTCTCTAAGTTCGGTGGCAACTTAGGCACCACCGGTTCGGTGGGCTACCTCTTCACCAAGCAGGGCGTTATCAACTTCCTGCCTGATGACGACGGCAAGATGGCCGTTACCGAAGAGCAGGCCATGGACATCGCCTTAGAGGCTGGTGCTGACGACGTCGTAGTTAACGACGACGGCTCGATCGATGTCTTCACCACTCCTGACAACTTCGCTCCAGTAGTTGATGCCTTCACCGCTCAGAGCATTCAGCCATCCAACGCTCAGGTCACCATGACTCCATCGACCGAGACTGCGTTAGACGCTGAGACTGCGGTTAAGTTTATCCGCATGATCGACTACCTTGAGGACTTAGATGACGTCCAAGAGGTTTACCACAACGCCAGCATCCCAGATGACGTTGATGTCGAGTAAGAGCTAGCGCCCAGCGCGCCCTCTGAACTAAAGCAATAAGGCCATGACTGAGGTAACTCGGTCATGGCCTTATTATTGGGCGCCGCAGTCCCGGCCGACGGCACAGTCCCTGCCGCGTGCTTTCGTGCGGCGCCGCAGTCCGGCCGCGCACTGCTAGGGTAGGTCGCGCGCCGCCGTACCGGGTTAGGGTAGGGCGGCGGCCGTAAGGCTGGGCGCGCGTTGGTCAGCGCGGCTACGAGTCGTCGCGCAACAGGACGGCGGTAGCTAAGTCAAGCTTATGTGGGCAAGCTAGGTACACGTAATAGCCATCACCTGGGGCTACGGCTACCGGATTGCCATTCTTGTCGCGCAGGGTGCTGCCATCTAACGAGAGCGGGCCTTGTGGGGTGTAGACCAAGATCTTGTTCTTGGCCTCGAACTTGTTCTTGACCTTGATGTAAATGTCACCATTGTCAGCTTGGCTTAGGATTTGGCCTACCACCTGCCACTTGCCAGGGGACGGAGCATTGGTCTCGTAGTCTTGGGTGGCGTTCGGCTTGTGTGCCTCGAGTAGTGCCGTGGTGTAACCACGGGCCGGAATCGAGCCCACAATGGTGTAGCTCTCCTCAGGGATGTCCTGGCCTGCAGCGATGGCGTCGATCGCCAGGCGATAGGCGCGCGAGATACCACCGGCGTAGAACGGCGAGCGCGAACGGCCCTCGATCTTGAGGCTGTCCACGCCCAGTTCCATCAGCTCCTTTAAGACCGGCAGGGCACATAAGTCCTTGGAGTTCATGAGGTAGGAGCCGTGCTCATCCTCTTCCAGCGGCATCCACTCGCCCTGACGGCGCGAGGTCTCCTCGATCTCAGCGTAGAGCGACGGGAGATCGCGTTGGTCTAAGGCTGAATGGGCTTGCGGGGCAAAGGCGATGTGCTCATCTGTAAGACCCACAGGATGAGCGCCCTGAGCGTCAACAAGGGCGAGGTCCTTAGTGCGGTAATTCCAGCGGCAGGAATTGTTGCAGGCACCTAAGTTGGCGTCGCGGCGCGCCAGGAGGCCGGAGATGAGGCAGCGGCCTGATACCGCAATGCACAGGGCACCGTGGATAAAGACCTCGAGCTCCATATCTGGGCAGGCCTCGCGAATCATCGCAATTTCGCTTAAGGACAGCTCGCGGGCTAAGATGCAGCGCTTGACGCCGATCTTCTGCCAGAACTTGACCGTACCGGCGTTGACGGTATTGGCCTGGACACTTAAGTGTACCGGGAGCTCAGGGTAGAGGGTGAGCGCGCGATCGATCAGGCCTGGGTCGGCCATAATAAAGGCATCAGGCTTGAGCGCGGCGACCTCATGGAGTGCCTCATCAAAGGCGTTGACGCGGCGCATATGCGGGATGACATTGAGCACCGCAAAGAACTTACGGCCATGCTCATGGGCATAGGCGATACCAGCGGCAAAGTCCTCACGGCTAAAGCCATTGCCGCGCACGCGCAGCGACCAACGCGGGATGCCAGCGTAGACAGCATCGGCGCCATAATCGACCGCCATGCGCAGGTGCTCCAGGCTGCCCGCCGGGGCTAAGAGTTCAGGCTTCTTCAAATTACTTAACCTCACAGTCAAAGGCACGGGTTAAGGCGGTCACCAGTTCGGTTAAGGTCTCGCCCTCAATTAAGATCATGCTTTGCAGATCGGCAATCTTATCGCCCGAGGACTTAGGTAAGTTTTGCTCTAAGTACTGATCTTCTAAGCTCAAACGCTTGACCGTTAAGTCGTTGGCGAGGACAAAGGTCGCGATCTCGCTGAAATTAAGCTGCAATTCGGTGACGACCTTACCGGCCTTGAGGTGGGAGATCACCTCAGCGGTGGTCAAATCGTCCTTAGTGACGCGCACCGTGGCCCCGGTGTCGTCATTGCTCTTGAGCACGGCGTCGTAGCCTAACTTAAAGCCTTGAGGCAGCTCGCTCTTGGCGATGAAGTTGGTCATGCGATCTTCGACCACGCAGCGTGGCTGGAATGGCTTAGCTGGGAAGGAGCCGCCTAAGGCCTTACGCAAGTAGGTGATCGCATTTTCCGCGCGCTTAGCGGCGGTGACCGACACGCCGACCAAGCCCTTGGTGGAGTTGACCCAAATGAGCAGATCGCGGCGGGTGACAAAGGCCTGAGCCAGCATCTTGGTGATGATCGCCTGCTTTAAGGCCTTCTTCTCATTCTTCTTTAAGGCGCGGCCCATTTCCGCTTCGCGGTTCTCGACCTCATCGGCTAACACCTGGTTGACCACCGAGGTTGGCAGCAGCTTGTTTTCTTCGACGAAGCGGAAGAAATGGTTGCCATTGTGGCTAAAGGTATAAGCCTGAGCGCCCCGGCCAAACAGGGGAGCAAAACCATAGGTGGAAATGTCGCTTTCGCTCATCGGCTTTAAGTGCATAGCGCTGATCGCAGCCTCAAGCTCAGACTCGTGGGCAAAGAGCTCACGCAACTTGTCATCTAAGGCCACACTATAAAGGCGCACGTTCTTAATCATAACAAGGACCACCCTCATCGCAGAAAAGTAAATGGGGCCAGCGTGCTGGCGCAAAAAAAGCGCTGTACGCGCCCAAAGTTAGATTTTAGCCTAAAAGCGGCCCACTTGACAAAAAATGCCGCCAAAAGCACAGCGCCTCACCCCATGACATGAATGCGCCATGCGCGCTCCCCCAGTAGATACTGTGGCGCGCTCCGCCTTGTAGGGCGCGGTACGCCTGCGCGCACGCCGTGCCTGCTCATTAAAGGAGAAGGAGGGGCTCGCTTTGAGGTTGGGGGTACGCAGAATAGGGCCAGCCTAAGCTAGGTCGGGCCATGTGCGCGCTGCTCCACGCGGTGGCTTGAGGTCAAGCGGCGCACTTAAGTGGCTGGCGCCTAGGCAAGGTGAGGTTGGGCCGGACTTTTGTGAAGTAGGGGGTGGGGATTACAAAGAAATTCCTTAACTTCCAGAGATTTTGACCCTTAGTCCCTTAACTTCTTGCTACTTTGACACTCATTTTCTAAGAATGCGATATTTATGAGGTTTTAATGCTAAAGACGAGTGTCTGACGAGTGTCTTTTGCCTTTAATTCAAGTGGCACTGTTGACCCTTAGTTTAGGCTCTCAAATCAAGCAATAAAACCGCATAAATATGACCTTTTCTCAATCAATGCTACAACTGAGTGTCAACCTTACTGGAAGTTAAGGAAATTGCTGGGTCAAGGTGTGCGCTAGCTTGGTGCATGCGCTTTTTTGCGGGGCTGGACGGGCTAATTTATGGGGTTTTTAGGGGCTAGTGCCAAAAATTTTGCCTCTTAACAAACATTTAACATTAGATCTCTTTGTTCTTAACTTGTGATCTTTATCATGCAACGCGTCTAAGGGATTTAGACAAAGTGCTAAGCAAGAGCACTTAAATGCTTAAGTTACTAGAGACTTATTTAAGATGAAGCTTTCGAAGTTATTTGCTGTGTTGTCCTCCGTTGCTGTATTCAGCTCTGCTGTTGCCTTCTCGGGCAACGTCTACGCCGCTGACGATAGCGTTTCCACTGAAGGCTCGTCTTCGATGGAGTTGGTTATCGGCGTCTTAGGTGAGGCTTTCATGGAGGCCCATGATGACATCAGCTTCACCTACAACCCAACTGGTTCGGGCGCTGGTATCAACGCTGTAGCCGAGGGCCGTTGCGATATCGGTTTATCCTCGCGTAATTTAACCGATGCTGAGAAGCAGAACTTAAATGGTGACGTGGTTGCTATCGACGGTATCGTAGTCGTAGTTAACCCACAAAACCCAGTTAAGAACCTGTCCTTAGCTCAGATTAAGGATATCTACACTGGTAAGGTTACCAACTGGAGCGCTGTTGGTGGTGAGGATCACCCAATCGTGCTGATCGGTCGTGAGGCAGGTTCGGGCACCCGTGACGGCTTTGAGAGCGTCACCGACACCTCCGACCAGTGCAAGTATCGCCAAGAGTTAACCTCCACCGGTGACGTTATCACCACCGTAGCTCAAAACGTCAACGCTGTCGGCTACGCTTCCTTATCGGCTCTGTCCGAGAAGGTCCACGCTGTCACTGTTGATGGCATCTCTGCTACCGAAGACACTATCCGTGACGGTTCTTACAAGCTGCAACGTCCATTCTTATTAGTTACCCCTAAGAACAAGCCACTTGAGGGTGCCGCTAAGACCTTTATGGACTTCGCTATGTCGCCAGAGCAGGCTCACTTCGTTGAGGGTGCTGGCGTCGTGCCAATGGCTAAGTAAGACGTAACGTCTTGAAGGCATAACGCCTCAAGGGCTTAATGCTGCTCGTTCTTACGACGAAAGCTTAAGGTTGGGCTGTGGGATAGGCCCAACTTTAAGAAAGGATACTCCTTAAAGGGCCCAGGCCCGACTTGCTGGGGATGGCAAGTTTTCATTGATTGGTATTGGGATATGATTCGCACCAAATCCTCGAATTGGGATTTAGAAACCGGCGCCCGCCTTTTCTTCTTGTGTTTAGGCCTGATCAATATCGCGCTGGTCATTTTAATTAGTATCTATCTGATTATCGCAGGCTTGCCTGCTATCGCCGAAATTGGCTTAGTTGATTTCTTATTTGGCGCCGAGTGGGCCTCGACTGCCGCCGAGCCTAAGTTCGGTATCTTAGCCTTCATTCTGACCTCCTTCTACGGTACCGCCGGTGCAATCGTGTTAGGCCTGCCATTAGGCTTCTTCTGCGCCGTTTACCTGGCCAAGTTAGCTCCAGCCAAGGTTAGTGCGGTCGTTGAGCCGGTCATCGATTTATTAGCCGGTATTCCATCGGTCGTCTATGGCTTTATCGGTATGCTGGTCTTAGTACCGTTAGTCCAGCGTGTCTTCGGTTTACCTGATGGTGCTTCGCTCTTAGCTGCGATCTTCGTGCTCACCATCATGATCTTACCTTCCATCATCAAGGTTTCGATCACCTCGCTGCGTGCTGTACCAGAAGAGTACGAGTTAGGCTCCTTAGCCTTAGGTGCTAACAAGATTGAAACCGTGTTCCGTGTGAGCGTTGTTGCTGCCAAGAGTGGTATCGCCTCGGCCGTAGTTTTAGGTGTCGGCCGTGCTATCGGTGAGGCCATGGCGGTAATGATGGTCGCAGGTAACGTTCCTAATATGCCAGGTCTGTTCGAGTCGGTCCGTTTCTTAACTACCGCTGTCGCCTCCGAGATGTCCTACGCCTCGGGTCTGCAACGTGACGCCCTCTTCTCGATTGCCTTGGTCCTGTTCGTCTTCATCATGATGATCAACGCCACCTTAAACCTGGTTTTAAAGAAGGGCCGCGCTTAATCAATCCAAGTGCTAAATCAAAGCTAGCACTTAATCAAGCCACGCGCTGCTTAAAGCAGCGCCGCTTATCGAAGCTTAGCGCCAACTACCGAATTTTCTAGGAACGCATACCATGTCCGAGTCGTTTAGTATCTCCTCCTCTGAGGCTACTCCTAAGGCTGCCCCTAAGTCTTTAGGCGCCTTAGATGTTTCCAAGATTGCCCATAAGAAGGCCAGCCACTCTGAGAGCGCCGAGCAAGCAGCTCCAGCAGCCGCTGCTCCATCTGCCCCTTACTCCGTAGCTGTCGGCAAGAATGGCGTGTTTGAGCCATCGCGCAATGCTTTCCAGCGCAAGTGCTACAGCATGGTCATGCGCAGCTTAATGTACCTGTGCACGGGCCTGACCGTAAGCTTAGTCTTCTTCCTTATCGGCTACATCCTGTTCTCGTCGATTCCTCACTTCTCGTGGGATATCTTGACCACCAAGCCAAGCTATATCCGCAAGACGATCGGTGTGTTGCCTGATATCTTAAACACGGTCTATATCATTATCGCCGCCGTCGTGATGGTGCTGCCATTAGGTGTTGGCGCTGCCATCTACTTAAATGAGTACGCCACCTCGCGTCGCTTAGTTGGCGCCATCGAGTACGCGATCGAGACCTTAGCCGGTATTCCTTCGATTATCTATGGCTTGGTCGGTATGCTCATCTTCTGCCAGTTCTTTGGTTTGCAGACTTCGCTCATTGCTGGTGCTTTAACCTTAACCATCATGACCCTGCCAACCATTATCCGTACCACCCAAGAGAGCTTAAAGACGGTACCAGCAGGCTATCGTGAGGGTGCCTTCGGTTTAGGTGCCGCTAAGTTCCGTGTCATCCGCACCGTAGTTTTACCTTGCTGCGTTGACGGTATCGTTACTGGCTGTATCTTAGCAATCGGCCGTATGTTAGGTGAGTCGGCTGCCTTACTGTTCACCGCTGGTTTTGCTCACACCATGCACGGTTTCTTCGATGGCTTAGCCAGCTCCGGTGCTACCTTAACCGTAGCCCTCTACGTTTACGCTAAGGAGCAGGGCGAGTTCGAGGTTGCCTTCGTAATCGCCGCCATCCTCTTAGTCATGAGCCTCATTATCAACCTCTTAGCCAACACCGTCGGTGCCCGCCTAAAGGCCCGCGCTGGTAAGGCTCGCGCTTAATCAAGCACACAAACTGGGCGCTAAGTAAGTGCGCCCCAGTGCCCTAGTTAGCACATCACATTGGCTCATTAATCCGGTTACAACACAACAAAAAGAAAGTATTGGCTCGCTCTCTGAGCGGGCCAAGCCCTAAAAATCTTTCTTTGTACCAGTTTCTTGCCGCTATGACTACTCCAATTTTCAACGTTCAACACTTCAATCTGTGGTACTCCAACGGTGCGCACCACGCCTTAAAGGACATCAATATGCAGATCAAGCCTAAGGCTGTGACTGCTTTCATTGGCCCATCCGGCTGCGGTAAGTCGACCTTTATCAAGACCTTAAATCGTATGAACGACTTGGTCGAAGGTGTTACCACCGATGGTTCTATCACTTATCAAGGTCAAGAGATCTTGGATAAGAACTTAGATGTCTCGGCCCTGCGCAAGGAAGTGGGCATGGTATTCCAAAAGCCTAACCCATTCCCAATGAGCATCTACGATAATATCGCCTACGGTCCTCGTACCCACGGTATCCGTGGCCGCAAGGAGTTAGACGAGATCGTCGAGCGCAGCTTATGTCAGGCTGCGATCTTCGACGAGGTCAAGGATCGCTTAAAGACTTCGGCTTTAGGTCTGTCCGGTGGTCAGCAACAGCGTTTATGCATTGCCCGCGCATTAGCGGTACAGCCTAAGGTCCTCTTGATGGACGAGCCAACCTCGGCCCTTGACCCAATCTCGACCTCCAAGATTGAAGACTTAGTTGCGGACTTAAAGAAGGACTACACCATTATTATGGTGACCCACAATATGCAGCAGGCGGTCCGTATCTCCGATGACACTGCCTTCTTCTTACTGGGTGACTTAGTTGAGTTTGCGTCAACCGACGCCCTCTTCTCCAATCCGCAAGACAAGCGTACCGAAGAGTACATCACCGGTCGTTTCGGTTAATCGCGCTAATCACAAACAAGGCCTGTCCCTGCAAGCTTTGATGTGGGGCGGGCGCTGGAAAGTAACAAGATGCGTGAACATTACAAGCTGCAACTGAAGAGCCTGTGCGATCAGATTGCACAGTTAGGTCAATTCTGCGATGACTCCTTAGTCGGTGCGATCAATGCGCTGCATGACCACGACAGTGAGCTGGCCCAGCGTATTTACCTGTCTGACTACATCGTGGACCAAAAGGAGCGCGAGATCGAGAATCTCTGCCTCTCGATCATTTTGCACCAGCAACCAATTGCCTCGGACTTACGCTTAGTAAGCTCAGCTTTGAAGCTCATCACCGACATGGAGCGTATTGGTGACCAATCCTGCGATATCGCTGAGATTGTGATGCACTTAGATTACGCCGAGAGTGTCCACTTCAAGCTGATCGAAGATATGGCTAAGATTGCGCGCGCTATGGTGCAAGACGCTGTTGAGGCCTTTATCAACCGCGATATGGCCTTAGCGCAAAGCGTGATCAAGCGCGACGACCAGGTCGACAACTACTTAGTTGAGGCCCGTGAACTGATGGCTAAGCTCATTGTCGAGCACGGCCACGACGCCGCGACCATTGTCGATATGGTCATGATCGCCAAGTACATCGAGCGCATTGGCGACCACGCCACCAACGTCGCCAACTGGGCTATCTTCAGCATCACCGGTTCCCACCCTGACAAGCATCCTGCTGACGCAGGCGTTGAGGTTTCCAACAACGGTGAGGCTGATGCGGCCTTACTGCGCGCCTAATCCCATTTAACCGAGAGCTTTCGCTCTCATCCCAATCCAATTAAGCGTCGCTATCTCCCAAGGTAGCGGCGCTTTTTTTTTGTTTGCGCGCCGCACCAGCGCGCGCAAGGCGCGGGCGCACACCCCAGCGCAGTTGCGCAGGGTGCATACCCCAGTGCTGGGTGACCTGGGGCAACTTATTCTTAAAATGTGAGAGCGCGCAAAGAATTGAGGAAATTGGTCGATTGTGCTAAAATTTACGTTGGTTGGCACGTTTTGACACAAGGACGTGAGACAGTTTGCTCCATTATGTTGACGGAGCTTGAGAGGAGGGCCGCAAGGCCTTTTTCATTCTTAAGTGTCCGCAGGGTTGTCTGTTACTACGGCCGTCATGGGCCTTACCTAATCGCACGAAGCTTAATCTGACTACACGCTTGGAGCTTACGCGTGCTTAGGTAAGGTAATGGCCGCTGTCGTGAGCCAACCTCCACCGACAAACATAGGGCCGCGCTTTTGGAGGGACAAAGGCGTAGTGGCCCTATGCTTGTTAGAGGGTATAGGCGTCAGGTTGATTGACAAGGTAAAGATTAATGGCTGATAACATCCACGAAGAAAACGAGGCGCTCAAGTCTGAAGAGCAGGCAGCTGCGGCAGTAGCCCCTGAGCAGGCGGCTTCAGCTGACCCAGCTCCAGCTGACGCGGCTGACGCTGCGGTCGACCCGGCTGAGGCCAAGGCTGATGCTGAGGCTGACGCTGAAGCAGCTGCTGAAGTTGCCGCCCAGTACGCAGGCCAGAGCATTAACAGCACGGTGCCTCAGGTTAAGTTAGAGGATGAGTTAAAGCAGTCCTTTATCGATTATGCCATGAGCGTGATCGTCGATCGTGCCTTGCCTGATGTACGCGACGGCTTAAAGCCGGTTCACCGCCGTGTGCTCTACGATATGTACGACCTCAAGATTTGGCACAATGTGCCAACTAAGAAGTCGGCTCGTGTCGTTGGTGATGTCATCGGTCGTTTCCACCCGCACGGTGATGCGGCGGTTTATGACACCATTGTGCGTATGGCCCAATGGTTCTCGATGCGTGCGCCTTTAATCTTTGGTCAAGGTAACTTCGGTAACTTAGACGGTGACGGCGCTGCCGCAATGCGTTACACCGAAGTGCGCATGACCAAGATCGCCGAGATGATGCTCCAAGACATCGATAAGGAGACGGTCAACACCTATCCGAACTACGATGGCAATGAGCAGATCCCAGAGGTACTGCCAACGCGCTTCCCTAACCTCTTGGTCAACGGCTCTTCTGGTATTGCGGTTGGTCTGGCCACCAATATCCCGCCACATAATTTAGCTGAGGTGATCGACGGCACTCTGGCGCTCCTTGATAACCCGAACCTGAGCTTAGATGAGCTCATGACCTATATCCCAGGCCCAGACTTCCCAACCGGCGGTCTGATTATCTCCTCGCCTGAGATTAAAAAGGCCTATGCCACCGGTCGAGGCCGCTGCTTAATTCGTGCTCGCACCCATAGCGAGACCGATAAGCAGGGTCGCACCACGATTTACGTCGATGAAATCCCTTACATGGTCAATAAGAGCACCATTGTTAAGGAAATCGCCGACTTAGTGCGCGAAAAGAAGATTGAGGGTATTGCCGAGGTCAACGACCTGTCCGATAAGGACAATCAGGTCCGCATCGCGATTGACTTAAAGCGTGACGCTTACGAAGAGGCGGTGCTCAATAACCTCTATCAGCACACCTCGCTGCAAAGCTCCTTCTCCTTTAACGTGATTGCGCTGGTGAACAATCACCCAAAGCAGCTGTCGTTAATTGAGATCTTGCAGGAGTTCTTGAAGTTCCGCCGTGAGGTGGTAACGCGCCGTACCGTCTATCTGTTACGTCAAGATCGCCGCAAGGCCTTCTTAGACGAGGGTCTGTTGGTCGCTAAGAGCAATATCCAGCACATTATCGATATCGTCACCAGTGCTGAGAACAGCGACGATGCCCGTCAGAAGCTGATGGCTGAGAGCTGGGATGGCACCTTGGTCGCCTCGCTGATGGAATTTGACGAGCAGGGCGTGAACATCTGCTTGCCTTTAGGCATTGAGCCGGGCTGTGGTTTAGTTGATGGCAAGTACCACCTGTCCGATGTCCAGGCGCGCGCCATCTTGGCCTTGCAATTAAATCGCTTGACCCACCTGGCCACCGAAGAGATTCAGGCGGACTACCAGAACTTAAAGCGCAATATCCACGATTACCTTGAGATCTTAAACAGCACCGAGCGCATGAACCAAGTAATCCGCGAGGAGCTGATCGAGGCCAAGGATACCTTCAAGGATCCACGCCGCTCGTCCTTTGTCCAGGTCGATGGCTATATCTCCAAGGCCGATTTGATCTCGCGTCAGGCCGTGCTCATCACCCTGTCGCACCAAGGCTATATCAAGTACCAAGATCTCTCGGTCTATGAGGCGATGAATCGCGGTACCAAGGGCAATGCTGCCGCTAAGCTGCGCGATGAGGATTACATCCTCACCTCGACGGTATGTAACAGCCATGACACTATCATGTGCTTTACCAATCTGGGCCGCTGCTTTGTTACCAAGGTCTACGAGCTGCCGACCTCGACCAATCGTACTTGGCGCGGGCGCCCAGTGCAGAACCTCTTTGAGCTCTCTGAGGGCGAGGCTGTGCGCTGCATTCTGCCGCTGGCCGAGGACTTAGACTTAGAGTCGCGCTATATCATCTTTGCCACGATTAAGGGCGGAATTAAGCGCTCTAAGCTCAGCCAGTTCAAGAACCACATCGCACGCGCCAATGGCTCGGGCATCAAGTCGATCAACTTAGAGGACGGCGATGAGTTAGTCCAGGTCGCGATTTCGCAAGGTGAGGATGACGTTATTCTCTTCTCCTCCAACGGTCGGGCGCTGCGCTTTAGCGAGTACAACAAGGCTCAAGACGGCGGCGAGGAGGACGAGGCCTCCGATGTTAAGCCAACTATCGCTGAGAGCGTTCCTGAGGAACCAGAAGAGCCAGAAAGCGACAACGACGACGATGATGAGGAGCTGAGCGATGCCGAGCGCATTAAGCGTGAGCTCAGCGCCCTGCAACGCTACTTAGTCGCACGCAAGAGCGGTGAAGGTATCCGTGCTAAGGGCCGTGCCGCCGGTACTATGCGCGGCATGAAGCTGCAGCCAGGCGCCACCTTAGCAGGCATGATCGTAGTCCCAGCCGAGCAGCTGGAGAATGAGAAGCTCAACTACATCATGATCACCAAGGATGGTATGGGCAAGCGCGGCCGCATCATTTCCTTGACCGGCAAGCTGCGCCGTGGCTCGCAGGGCATTATGTGCACCTCACGTGCGGCCAAGAGCAAGGAAGTCGTGGGCGTGATCTTGGTGCACGAGGACTCCGATTACTTAGTCTTCTCCAACACCGGCAGCGTCTTGCGTTCGCGAGTTGGCGACATCACGGTACGTGGCCGCACCGCTGGTGTCATCCGCATCAAGCGCTTATCTGAAGGCGAGGACATCGTAGGTCTCCAGGATATCGCCCCAGAGGTGGTGGTAGCCTTAAATGAGACCGCCGAGGCCCGTGCCGAGGAAAAGCGCCGCCAAGAGCAGGGCATAACGAGCAGTGCCGAGACCATCAGCGCTGAGAGCGTAGCCATCGCCGGTGACACCATCGACGGAGCCGAAGAAGCTCCAGCTGGTGCCTCTGACCTCGACTTCGAGCCTGAGGAGCACCAAAAGGCCGAGGCTGACGACGAGCTCTAACGCTGAGCCCTAACGGTTAGTTAAGCCCCATTTTGGGGCAAAATAGGAGTTATCTTAAAGGCTGTGCCCCACGGGTGCAGCCTTTTTGCGCTTATGTGAGCTCTGGGATATGATGTGAGCTCTATCACGTTATTTTTGAGGTAGGTAGCGATGAGCGTTTGGAATTTTAGCGCCGGTCCGAGCATGATTCCGCCTGAGGTTATGGCCCAGGCCCAGCAAGAATTTTGCGATTTCCATGGTTTAGGCATGGGTGTGGTCGAGATGTCTCACCGCTGGCCTGAATTTATGGCTGTGGCCCAAGAGGCAGAAGCTCTGTTACGTGAGCTGATGAACATCCCGGACAATTACGCGGTCTTGTTCGAGCAGGGCGGTGGCCGTGGTCAGTTTGCGGCCATTCCGTTAAACCTGCTGCCAGAAGATGGCTTTGCTGATTACTTTGTCACTGGCCACTGGTCGCGCTGCGCCTACAAGGAGTGCGCCGAGCGCTTTGGCGACGCACGCTTACATGAGTGCGTGGTCAAGGATGACAACGGCCAGTACGTGGTTGACTACAGCAAGATGCAGGTAACGCCAGGCGCCAGCTACGCTTACCTGTGCCTCAATGAGACTGTCAACGGTATCGAGCTCTTTAAGCTGCCTGAGACCGGTGATGTGCCGTTAATTGCCGACATGAGCTCGGACATCTTAACCCGTCCAGTTGATGTCACCAAGTTTGGTGCGATTATGTTCGGTGCCCAAAAGAACGTGGCTCCAGCAGGTCTCACCGTCACTATCGTACGCAAGGACTTAATTGGCAAGGCCCGCAAGTACTGCCCTTCGATCTTTGATTGGGCCATCCTCGACAAGTACGAGAGCATGTACAACACCCCTAACACCTTTGCTTGGTATATGGCCGGTTTAGCCTTCAAGTGGATCAAGGAGTTAGGCGGCACCGAGGAGCTTGAGCGCCGCAACATCGAGAAGAGTGAGCTGCTCTACAACTTCTTAGACCAGAGCCCATTCTATCGTTGCCAGGTCGCCAAGGGCGATCGCTCGCGCGTCAACTGCGTCTTCAACTTACAAAACGAAGACCTCAACGCCAAGTTCTTAGCTGAGGCCAAGGCCCGCAACTTAATTGGCCTCAAGGGCCACAAGGTCTTAGGCGGTATGCGCGCTAGCATCTACAACGCCATGCCAATCGAAGGCGTCCGCGACTTAGTCGCCTTCCTCCAGGACTTTGCCCAGGCTAACAGCTAATTAGCACATAACGCAATTAAGTTGGCTATCGACTAAATTGCAGGCTGCTAGGATCCTCGCACTTTATTGGGGCGGGGGGGGCAGTGTGATGATGTCAACGCATCTCGTTGCTTGCTATCCCGCTAAATTGCGGCGAGCTGGTGCTAACTTAGATAGGTACAAAAACAACACAGAGACCACATCAACCCAAACAGTAGGGGGCTCACCGCAATTTAGTGGGGTATTGACCAAAGCGGCCTCCCGCACATGCGGGCTCAAAGTAGCGAACCCCCACTAAATTGCGGTGAGCCTTACTGGCAAAAGATGGAACAGATTTGGTCATGATGATTAGTGACGAAGATCTTGAGATCACTTCTGCTGTTAAGAAGCAGCTAGAGCAGCTACGCAAGGATGGCCACAAGCGTCGCCCTGAGCAGCTCTGGGTCTAAGCGTGAGTTCTCTGCGGCTCAACCAAAAGAACCGTGCCCGGCATCCTCAATAGAGGGAGCGAGCGCGGTTTTTTGTTTGTGGTCACCAGCGGTAGGAGGTGATGGTTGCGCGGTGCGGGCGGGATGAAGCTTTTGCGTGCACGGGCACGGTATGCGGACAAAGTGCGGCTTTGTGTTTGGTAAAGGTTAAGCGGGGTGGGTCAAAATCGGGCGCATTGTATAGGGGATCACACTTTGATTGGGCACTTGTGGTCCGTGTGCACGTCCACAGTTACTTGTTTGCTAAAATCTTCCTAGGAGTGACTCGGGTCGGTGGAAGGCAGCCGCCTGGTAAGCGGCGTACCGAGTCGGTAGGATGTGCAATAGTGTGGGGGTAGCGTTATGTCAGAGCATAATCAAAACACGACCGTGCTTGACGATCAAGCAACCAAGGCGTCATCGGGTGACGTGTCTGCTGCCACCAATGATTTAGTCTTCGCTAACTACGGCCGCGCGGCTAAGGCCAGCGAGGCGCAAAGCTTGGATCCTGATGGTCAGTACTATAAGCCGTGGCTGGCCTCGTACCCGGCGGTGGTACCTGAGTTTGTCGATACTCACCAATTTGAAAATCTGGTCGAGATGCTCGATGCCTCGGTGGCGGAATTTGGCGACCAGCCTGCCTTTGTCAATATGGGCAGCGAGCTTACCTTCAAGGATTTGGGGGCCCAAAGTGAGGCCTTTGCCGCGTTCTTGCAGCTTGAATTAGGGCTGCGCCCGGGCGATAAGTTCGCGATTATGATCCCGAACTTGATGCAGTTCCCAATCGCCTTCTTTGGCGCGTTAAAGGCTGGTCTCACCGTCACCAATATCAATCCGCTGTACACGCCGCGCGAGCTCAAAAATCAGCTTGAGAACTCCGATGCTAAGGCCATTTTGGTCATTGCCAATTACGCCCACCACTTAGCTGAAATTGTGGCCGCCACCAAGATTGAGAACGTCATCATCACCGAGGTCGGCGATGAGCTCAAGGGCTACTTTGGCTTAAAGCGCCTGGTGGTCAATAGTGTGGTCAAAAAGCGTGGCCTGGTGCCGGAGATCGACCTTGAGGTGTTCAAGCGCTCCTTTACTTGGACCCAGGCGCTCAAGCGCGGTAAGGCGCTGCTTGCTGAGGCCAATTTCGTGCGTCCGCCTCGGGCCTACGATGATATCGCCTTATTGCAATACACCGGTGGTACCACCGGCCGCTCTAAGGGCGCGATGATCTCTCATGGCAACATCATCGCTAATATCGCCCAAGCGATTGGCATGTACGGCTCGGTGTTAAATCGCGGTCAAGAGTGTATCCTCACCGTCATTCCGCTTTATCACATCTTTGCTCTGACCGTGAACTTCCTGCTCTTTATCCACTTGGGCGGCAAGAATATCTTGATCACCGACCCGCGTGACTTAAAGAGCTTTGCTCGTGACTTAGAGCGCCACCCTGAGGTGACCGCCTTAACCGGCGTTAACACCTTGTTTAACCTCTTTATCACCCATAGCGATTTCAGCAAGGTCACCTGGGATAATTTGCACCTAGTGATTGGCGGTGGTGCGGCGGTACAGTCGGGCGTGGAGCAGCGCTTCTTTGAGAAAACCGGCTTTCATATCCTCGAGGGCTATGGCTTAACTGAGTGCAGCCCATTGTGCGCGGTCTGCCCATTTGACGTCGACCATTACACCGGCTCGATTGGCCTCATTGTGCCTTCGACCGTCGCGCGCATTGTCGATGCCGACGGCAATGAAATCCGTGATTTAGAGCATGAGGGCGAGCTCGAGATTAAGGGCCCGCAGGTCATGCATGGCTACTACAAGTGCCCGGAGCAAAACAACATCATTTTCGATGATGGCTATGTGCGCACCGGCGATATCGCCAAGTGGATGGAAGGCGGCTATATCAAGCTTATCGACCGCTTGAAGGATATGATCTTAGTCTCGGGCTTTAACGTATTCCCGAACGAAGTTGAAGATGTGGTCAGCCGCTTTGATCGTGTGCTCGAGTGCGCCGTAATCGGTGTGCCTAATGAGAAGACGGGCGAGGCGGTTAAGCTCTTTGTGGTCAAGAAAGATCCAACGTTGACGGCCGATGAGGTCAAGCATTATTGCCGCGCTTACCTCACCCCATACAAGGTACCGCACATTATCCAATTCGTGGACAGCCTGCCTAAGTCGTCCTTAGGTAAGGTGCTGCGCCGTAAGCTCCGTGCCTTAGAGCAGCTGCAAAATCCAGCAGCGGCAGCTGTGGCCCATGCCGACCAGGCGATCAATTCCTTGCAAGAACAGAGGACAAGTTTGGAGCCAAATCCAGCTCAGATCGTCAAGAACGCCGATGCTCACGATACCCATGCTCAGGGTTCGGCTTACACCGCGCACTTGGCGTCGACCGCTGCTACGGCCTTTGACGATGAGGTGGCCAAGGACAATTCCCCAGATCATGCTGTGGTTGCCGCGCAGGCCGCTGAGGACGCAGCTGATGCGGTACCAGATCTCCCACGCAAGAGCGCCGGTGCTTTAGCGTTAGAGCAATTGCTCTCTTCTAAGGCCGAGGGCTTAGGGGCGGCCACCGAAACGCCAAACATCCACCGTCACCTGGAGAAATCGCAGCTGGTACGCAGCAAGGATGACTCGCGCCTACACTTAGGGCGCAAGAGCTCACAAGATGCCAAGGAGTAGGCGCTCCAGCCGCTCCTTGGTCCAACCAAGTTCAGGCGAGGGCTGCACCGTGACTGCCTTCTCTGATTTGCGTAGGACTATGGTTGGACTTACGCTATTATCGATGAGCTCAAAGTGGTCAGCGGCCTGAAGCAGGGCGGGAATCAGAGCGATGGAGCGTGGATAGCGCCGTCGCACCACAGGCTCGGGTACGCTGTGACCGCCTTGACTTACGCGCTTAGCAATGCGCGCTAAGTTGAGCTCGACGCGGGGCAGGTAAAGAAAGTTCACCTTTACCTCATAGCCCTGCTGGTGGGCGTGCGCGATTAAATCCAAGGTGCGCTGCGAAGAGGCAGTGGTCTCGAGCGTGAAGGAGGCGCGGGCGCTTAGCAGGGCCGTGCGCTGAGTTAGGGCCTCTTTACCTGCGGCCAACTCCAGCTGATAGCGCAGCTTGTCATTGAGCTCGTTGACCGTGGTGTAGCCTTGAGCTTGCTCCTTTTTTAGGGCGATAACGTCGGCATTGACGTAGGGCACCGTGCGGATCGGATCGCTGGCTTTGAGGGCCTCATAGCAGGTGGTTTTGCCCGAGCCGTTGGGCCCGGCATAGATGGTCAGGATGGGCTGGGAACTTGGTGCTGGCATGTGTCCGCCTCGTGAAACTTTAGCCGTTCTGGCTGGGTCACAAGAATAAGTTCTGAGGGCAGTTTAGCCGCGATCGCGATGTGTTACCATAGCTAATTATGGTGCGGCTTTGTGCCGCAAAATGGGCCTGGCGCCCTGGTCGGCAGGATGCCTGCGCTGAGCCTTAGATTTTATGTGGGGTGATATGGACGCTCTTGACGTTAACTCATTTCCTAAGGATGTAGAGTATGAGTACATTGATGAAGCTGAGGGCGTCACCCTGCTGTGCACCTTATTGCAGGAACTAGGCCCGGAAGAGTGCATCGGTCTTGACACCGAGTTTATGCGGGTCACCTGCTATTATCCGCAATTTGCTTTGATGCAGCTGGCGATCCGCCAAGTCAACTATCTGGTTGATGTCTGGATGCTTGAGGGCGAGGTGCAGCCGATTATTGAGGCGCTGTGCCACACTAAGGCTAAGGTCTTAGCCTTTGCCAGCTCCGAGGACATTGAGCTACTAGCCCATGAGGCGCGCCGCATCAATTGCGATCGCACTTTGCCTGAGCACTTCTACGACTTGCAGCTGATGCTGGCGTTCTGCGGCCACAGCTACGGGCGCGGCCTTAACTTTGCGCTCCAAGAGTTCTTGGGGGTCAACCTCGCTAAAGCTTGCACCCTCTCTAATTGGCTGGCCCGTCCTTTGAGCAATGACCAGTTGATCTACTCGGCCTTAGACGTCGAGTACTTAGAGCCGCTCTATCACAAGCTTGAGGCGCTCATCACCCCGACCAATATGCGCTATTTCTGCGCGGAAATGGACTATATCGTCCACAGCTACGACGTTGAGCCGATCCCCGAGGAAGCTTACCTCTCCATTCCGGCAGCGGGCATGCTCAACGATAAAGAGCTCAATACCCTTTATTACTTAGCACGCGATCGTATGATTCAAGCCCAGCTTGATAACGAGGCCTTAAATCGCGTGATCACCACCAAGGCAATGTGGAAGCTGGCGCGTTACTTACCGCGCTCCAAGCGTGAGCTGGAGCACCAAGGCGTGAAAAGCGGGACAGTGCGCGTCTATGGCGATAAGATTTTGGCCTGGCTCAATGCCGCGCGCGTGGCGCCGCGCTACGAGGGCCTGACTATGCCTTTGGACTACTATAGCCACCAGTGCGAGATGAAAGAGAACTTCAACCAGCTGCGCCATGTCGTGAGCACCCGTATGGCCTCAAGTGGGATTCGCTCCGAGATATTGCTCAAAAAGCAGCTCTTTAACGATTACTTCCGCGCTAAGGCCTTGGGTGAAACTCCGCTCTTGCAGCAATCGTGGCGCTTAGAGCTCTTAGGCCCGATTGACGTACCGCTCGAGCCGATCGTCCACGAGAGCTCTGATTTAACTGGAGTCACGGTTCCGGCCTATTTGCAGGCCCAATAAAGAAAAAGGCGCGTTAATCGCGCCTTTTCTTTGAGCCGCTGACCGCGCGGTCCTTGGACTACGTGGTCCTAGGCTTGGGCTAGAGGCCTGCGACCACGCCTTGGCAGGCGGTGTCGATCGCCTTGAGCTCTTCTTCGGTGAACTTGGTGTTGGCTAAGGCCTTGATGCAATCGTGCACTTGGGCGGCTTTGGAGGCACCGATTAAGACTGAGGCGACCGCGCCGTCGCGTAAGACCCAAGCTAAGGCCATTTGGGCTAAGCTTTGGCCACGAGCCTGAGCAATCTCATGGAGCTTGACCACAGCATCGTGGTACTTGGCGACGTCGGACTCATGTAAGAAGCGGCCATCGTGCTTGACGCGGCTATCAGCGGCAATGCCGTTTAAGTAGCGGTCGGTGAGCAGACCTTGAGCTAAAGGCGAGAAGGCGATAATGCCCTTCTTGAGCTCTTGGGCCTTGGCCTTGAGGCCATTGTGCTCAATGGTGCGATCGAAGATCGAGTAGCGGTTCTGGTTGATAACAAATGGGGTGTGCAGCTCGCGCAAAATGGCGGTAGCACGCTCTAAGGTCGGCCCATCGTAGTTGGAGATACCGGCATAGAGAGCCTTGCCTTGTTGAACGGCCGAGGCCAGCGCGCCCATGGTTTCCTCTAAATCGGTCTCAGGATCCATGCGATGGGAGTAGAAGATATCAACGTACTCAAGGCCCATGCGCTTTAAGCTTTGGTCTAAGGATGCCAAGAGATACTTGCGCGAGCCAAAGTCGCCATAAGGGCCGTCCCACATGGTGTAACCGGCCTTGGTCGAGATGATGAGCTCATCGCGATATGGCTTGAACAGGCGGGCCATGAGATAGCCAAAGTTGCTCTCAGCAGCCCCAGGCTCAGGACCGTAGTTATTGGCCAGGTCAAAGTGGGTGATGCCTGCATCAAACGATTGAGTCAGGATCTCAATCATATTCTCTTGGCTGTTCTGGTGGCCAAAGTTGTGCCACAGACCCAAGCTGACTGCTGGTAACTTAAGGCCCGAATTGCCCAAACGGTGATATTGCATCGAGCTATAGCGTTGTGGCGAAGCTAAGTACATCGTGATTCCCCTTTCCACAAAAAACGGTAGTGTCGGCGAGCCCGAACCCAGCGCCTCATTGTGCCACGTTGCCGCTATCAGCGCCACGATGAGCGCGCCAAACTGTGATCCTAGCGGCACTTGCGGCGCAGCTCTGCGTTGTACGGCGCTCTCAGCGTTGCGGGCGCTGCTTGAGCTTGCTTATGCCTGCGCTCGGCCGAGCATAACCGCGTTAGGCCTGAGCGGGCGTTAGGCTTTCTCGTTGAGGATTTCGAGCTTGGCGCTGCCTTGCTCGGGATCGCACAGCTGGTGATAGAGCTCATCGACGATTGGCTCTAACTGCTCTTCGAGCTTGTACGGGTAGTTGACTACCAGCATGCCTGAGCCGCACATGCCAAAGTCCTCGGCCTGGGCCTCGACGCACAGCTCGACCTGCAACAGCGGGCGGTTTAAGCGACGTACCGCTTGGACTAAGTTGCGTGAGTGGTCCTTGAGGCGGGCTAGCACCGGATACCAAATGACGTAGATGCCTTGCTCAAAGCGCTGTAAGCCCTTCTTGACTGCATCAACCGTTTGGCGATACTCCTTTTCGTCCTCGTACGGCGGGTCGATAAAGAT
Source organism: uncultured Anaerobiospirillum sp. (assembly GCA_944390115.1). Lineage (GTDB taxonomy): Bacteria > Pseudomonadota > Gammaproteobacteria > Enterobacterales > Succinivibrionaceae > Anaerobiospirillum. Next base: position 27,444 of record CALXOW010000007.1, on the reverse strand, counting down.
GAGACCGCGCTTTTTTAACGGTGGGAGCAGGGCGGCAATAGTCTTATCGCAGGTGCGCAGCTCCACACGCACATTGCGGGTGCGCTTGAAGATCGCAAGTAAGCTCTCGAACTCAGCCGGGTGCGCGTCGTTGACGAAGATGGTGTCCTGAAGACGGCTTAACTCATACTCAAAGAAAGGCGAGCCAGGGTACATTTGAGGTGAGGCGTCTGGTACCTTTTGGGCGGCCGCACATACCTGATAGTACTCAGGGACGAGCTCTTGCAGGCGGGCGTTGTCGGCGATCTTAAACCAGCCGGTTTGTGCCTCGTCGGTCTTACGGGCAAAGCCCGAGCCTAAGTCGTACAGGCCCGCGCCGGAGTGAGTGTCGATAATGGTGTAGGGCTTATCCTTGGCGTTCAGAGCGCGCAAGATCAAGCACAGCGTCATGTGCTTTAAGACGTCGGCGTGGTTACCGGCGTGAAAGCCGTGGCGATAACTGAGCATAGGGCTCTTCCTCCAAAAAAAAATTATTGGCCCTGGGCCGCTTCGAGCTCATCGTTGAGCATGAGCCACTCCTCTTCGAGCGTCTCCTTGTCATTATTGAGCTCGGCGCGCTCGAGGATGAGCTTTTCTAATTCACCCTTATTGCTGTCCTCATAGAGGCTGGAGTCGGCCATCCGCTCATCGATGGTGGCCAGGCGCTTTTCGATGCTGGCCATCTTCTTTTCGTTGGCCTCAATCTTGAGCTTGAGTGGGCGCAGGGCGGCGCGCTTTTGCGCCTCGAGCTGCTTTTGCTCCTTGGTCTTGTAGGACGAGACGCTTTGCGATGGGCTGCCTTGCACCTTGCCTTGGGCTTCGGCGGCCGCTGCTTGCTGGGCTTCGCGGAACTCACGGGCCTTGCGCAAGAGGTAATCTTGGTAATCGTTGAGGTCGCCTGCAAACTCGCTGACCTTGCCCGAGTCGACCAGCCAGAGCTTATCGGCAATGGCTTCCACTAAGTGGCGATCGTGCGATACCAGAACTAGGGCGCCTGAGTAGCTCGCGAGTGCCACGCTCAAGGCCTCGCGCATCTCTAAGTCTAAGTGGTTGGTTGGCTCGTCTAACAGCAGCAAGTTTGGCTTTTGATAGGCAATTAAGGCTAAAGCCAGGCGCGCCTGCTCGCCACCGGACATGGTGCCAACCTTATCGAAGACCTTATCGCCGCTAAAGGCAAAGGAGCCTAAGAAGGAGCGCAAGTCCTTTTCCTTGGCATCCGGATTGATGCGGTAGAGATGCCACATCGCGTCTTGGTCTTCGTTTAAGGACTCAAGCTCATGCTGGGCAAAGTAGCCAATCTTGATGCCCTTGCCGATCACCACCTCGCCTGAGAGTGGAGCAAGATCGCCCACCAAGGTCTTAATCAAGGTCGACTTACCTTGACCGTTCTTACCTAAAAGCGCGATGCGATCGCCGCTTAAGAGCTCTAAGTTGACCTTCTTAAGCACGACCTCAGGGCCGGTGCCTGCGTGGTGGGCCATTGGGCCATCACTGTCCACTAAGTCAGCACTGCTGACCTGATAGCCTGCATCGAGCTCCTTTAAAGAAGCGATCACTTGCGGGGTGCGCTCGGGCTCAGGGAAGCTAAAGGAGAACGGCGATTCTTCTTGGGTTACAGCTGTAAGCTGCATGCGGTCGATCGCCTTGAGTAAGGACTGGGCTTGCTTGGCTTTAGTCGCCTTATAGCGGAAGCGCTCGACAAAGCTCTGCATATGAGCCAAGATCGCCTCTTCCTTCTTGCGCGCAGCCTTTTGAGCGCGAATGCGCTCAGCCCGGATCTTCTCGTAAGCGGAGTAATTGCCCGGATAGAGTACGACCTTATGCTCTTCAAAGTGCAGAATGTGGTCGGCAAAGCTATCTAAGAAGTCACGATCGTGCGAAATACAGAGCAGGGTGCCCTCATAGTTCTTAAGGAAGTTCTGTAAGAACAAGACCGTGTCTAAGTCTAAGTGGTTGGTTGGCTCGTCTAGTAGCAGGAGGTCCGATTGGTAAATCAGGGCCTGCGCTAAATTAAGACGCATACGCCAACCACCTGAGAACTCGGCAATCGGCTTCTCAAGCTCATCAGGACCAAAGCCCAGACCAAAGAGTAAGGAGCCCGCGCGCGCCTTTAAGGTCCAAAAACCGGCCACGCCGAGCTCATCTTCGATCAGCGCAATCTTTTCGCCGTCATTGGCGGCATAGGCCGCGTCACGGCGACTTAGTAAGGAGCTGACCGTCTTATCGCCTTGCATCACGTATTCAATGGCCGGAGTTGGCAGGGCGGGCGTCTTTTGCGCTACCGTGGCGATTTTGAGGTTCTTAGGGATACCGATCGTGCCTAAATCTGGGGCCAGCTCGCCTTGAATGGCGGCAAAGAGCGTGGACTTGCCGCAGCCATTGCGGCCAATGATGCCGACCTTTTGGCCTTGCAAGATGGTAGCGCTAGCACCTTCAATCAGCACTTTGGTGCCGCGCATGATGGTTATATCTTGGAGAGCAATCATGAATGAAATTAAAAATTAAAATGCTCCCAGCCGCTACAAACGGGAGGGAGCAAGCCTGCTTACCGGGCGGTGACAACCTCACGGCCACGGGCAGGGACAAAATAACAAAAGAGCGCTAGCAACAATAGCGCTGATAGTGAGCTATCGCGCTAGGCGCGTCGCTATTGCGATAAACGGCGGTAAACCTGATTTAAGGTGATACCGTCGGAGGTGCGAATAATGCGCAAGGTCAACGCCGCCTTATCTCCCGTTTTGCGGATCTGCGAGACCACTAAGTATGGGATACCAGCCGCGCGGCATTGGTGGATCATGGAAGGTAGGATGGTCGCAGAGCCAATGTTTTGCGCAATGATGTTGTTGAGGTTAGTGGTAGCTGGCACCACCTCAAAGGAGGCATTGCCCACTAAGCCGTCTTGAATGGCGCTCGATAAATCCGAGACGCAGTCTTCGTACTCGCGATCGATAATGGTTGGGCCCACGAAGATCTTGCCTGACTCTGAGCGCAGCCGTCCAGCCAGCTCAGCAATCAAGCTGCGGGCTAAGCCTGAGGCCTCATAGTGCAAGGTCATCGAGCAGGAGCCGTCATCAAGCCCACGGGCTTCGCTCACACTCAAAACTGGGGTGACGTTGACCTGCTCATAATTAGGAGCGGCGGCACCGACCGGTGCGGCCTGATGGGACAGGCCCGAGCGATTGTTGGCGCCTTCAGCGCTAACCGCACCATTTAAGACATTGCCATAATCAGGACCAATCTCGGTGACCGAGCTATAAGGATCGGCTGCGCCCAATTGCGCGTTGATCGTGCCTGGAGCTGGCTCTAAATTGCTGCTCAAGGCCACGCCCGAGCGGACAGCGTTTGGGTCAGTCTCCATCGAGATCGGACCTGAGGCATCAGTAATGAGACTACCTTGGTACTCATCGGCCGAAAGGCCCGCACCTGCGTGCTTGGTGGTGAGCACCTCAGCGCCCGTGGTATCAGGGGCGTGCTCATACTGAGGCTTGCTTTGAGTCGGTTGAGCCGGAGCGACCTTAGGTGGCTTGGCACTAGGTGTGGCCGGAGCCTCTGATGAGGACGTGAAACCTAAGGTTTGGCAACCTGTGGCAAGTAGCGCGCTTAACGCAAGCGCAGTAACGATTACCTTAGCCATACGAAACTCTTTGACCGCAACTCAAAACAAACGCAAAGCAATCGGCACCAAGCCGATACCGCTGTAGGCTCAAAACCTAACTGCTGTAGGCTAAAAGCCTAACCGCTCTAGGTTCACAGCCTAACCGCTGTATGCTCACAGCCTGGGCAGGCTCTGAGCCTTGTTAGCTGGAGGCATCACGCCTTTTCAGCTGAGGCTATTTAGCCTTTACTTCTGATTAGCCTTTACTTCTGAGGGAAGCCTAAGCCGCCTAACTTGCCACCTGCTAATAAGTGCATGTGGATGTGAGGAACCTCTTGGCCGCCATCTGGACCGCAGTTAACGATTAAGCGGTAGCCCGAATCCTTAACGCCTAAGTCGGTAGCGATCTTCTTAGCGACGATAAAGAGGTGGCCTAACATAACCTCGTCCTCTGGCTCGACGTCGGAGACCGAAGGGATAGGCTTGTTGGTAACGATTAAGATGTGGTGCTCAGCCTTAGGGGCGATGTCCTTAAAGGCGGTGACCAGATCATCGTGATATACGATCTCTGATGGGATTTCGTGATTGATAATCTTGGTGAAAATAGTGTCAGCCATCTTAATGGTACCTTCCAAACGAAACAAAACACAAAGCATGACCTAGAGAGCTAGGCCTTGCGTGCCATTATAGCAAAGCCCGCCCCCTAGGGGCGTGCGTGCTTAAGCACGGAGCGGGCGCTGCCGCAAGAGCGCCCTGCGGCCGCTCAATGCCGCTCAATGCCGCTCTTAGCGCGCCCATCAAGGCAGTGCCTTGTAGCTGCGCCCTGAGCTGGGTCAGCTCAGGGCGGGGGCTGTTTGAGCTGATCTGCGCTCTGAAGCGGTGGCCGGTTCAGGGCAGGCGGCGTTTGCGCTTATGCTTCCTTTTTGTTGTACTCGCCGTTGATGATTGCGGTGTAGAGGCGGTAGTAGGAAGCTGCCATGGCTGATGAGCCGTGGTTTTCAACTTCGGCATAGGCGTTTTGCACCAAGGAGTTGCGGGTGCCGCGATCGCGCTTTAATTGGAGAATGTAGTGCGCGAGGCTCTTGGCATCGCCTGGCTTGATTAAAAAGCCATTGACGCCGTTTTTGATGAGGTCAGGAATGCCGTCGACCGCCGAGGCAATGACGGGCACGCCTTGCTCCATCGTGTCTAAGATGATGCTGCCTACACCTTCTTGGTTGACTGGGTAGGCAAAGACGTCAAAGGAAGCGATGTAGTCGATATAGTTGCGCTTAAAGCCGATAAATTTGACATTAGGCATGCCTTCGGCGTGCATGCGCAGCAGGCCCATATCGTCACCTGCGCCCACAAAGACCAGCACCAACTCAGGCAGCTGCTGCTTTAAGAGCTTAGCGGCATCAATTAAGGTAGTCTGGCTATTTTCACGGTTCACCAGGGCGCCTACCTGGCCTACGACGAAGCGGTTTTTTAAGGCCTGGCGGTAGCGTTGGACGATCTCAGTATTGGCTCGAAAGTTCGAGCTGCAATCACCGATAAATTCAACCTTGCGCTTAAAGGCCTGCTCGAAGTTGTTCTTGATAATCTTGGAGATGCCGACGACGGCGGCCGCGCTATTGTAGTAGGCGCTATCAAAGAAGCCCTTTTTCTCCGGGTTAGGCTTGCGCGCCGTGATGACGTAAGGGATGCCAAAGAAGAGGTAGTGCAAAAAGCACCACTTGATCGCGTGAGCTTCGTGAGCATGCAAGATGGTCGGGGAGCTGCCGACCTTGAAGTGGCCGATAAAGCTTGGGTCAGACAGGCCGGCAATCTTGACAATGCGCAGTTTGTTGACGCCTTCGACGTGTATCGGCAGGGGACTGTCGTCACGGCACACCAAGGTTTGGGGCACACCTAACTTGGCCAGCTCCTTAATCAAGAGCTCGGTCTGGCGCTCATTACCTTTATAGCCACGCGCTAAACTGATATGGGCCACGCTCAGTGGTTTTGAGGCCATGACTCATTCCTCCATCGATCCAAACAAACAGCACGGCAGCTGCAACCTTCACCAGTCTGCGCTGCACACAATCTCGCAGCCGAGGCTGTGCTGCTCACAATCTCGCAGCCGAGGCTGCGCTGCATACAATCTCGCAGCCTAGGCTGCGTTGCACACAATCTCGCAGCCTCGGCTGCGCTCACACCAAGAAGAAAAAGAAAGCACACCTAAAAAAAAAATGAGGTGACTAAGCTGTTGGTTCCCAGAAAGCCTTGGAACAGACTCAAAGTCCCAAAAGTTTGCACTTTCTATGCCGCAAGCAATGATTCATCCGGCCTAGTGCCAACAAGTAACGCCGATGCCCTGATAAATATGTGCTTGCAGCAAATAACGTCCAAGCGCTAGCCGTTAAAAGGTCAGCGCAGTGGCATGCACGGTGGCGTCAATGAGCCGGATTATTGCCGCTATGGGGCACAAAGCGCTGTGTTCGCCGCAGCACTACCAAAGGTCAGGCTATTACCAGCAGGGCTTCCCATTTAGTTACAAGCAGCAGAGGTCTCAGTTAATTGTGTGAAATGAGCCGGTTCCATAAGCGACTTGGGCTGCAAGATCAATAGCTCAACAGACGGCAAGTGATAACCAAGAGGGCTTATTTCTCATTTTGCGCCCGCGCTAAATTCGATATTTATCCCATTCACAGCAGCTGAGATGATGGGGCTAGTTGCAAGTGAGAGCGTTTATCAGGACGATTCTCAACTTTCTTGCTAAGATGGGCGCCATCGAAATTACTGCGACACCAAAAGCAGGTCTCGCACCCGTCTTAATCTTGGTGCCCCGTGACGAAGAGGCGTAAGCCTAGAGCATGGAGCCCCCTCAACTAACAAGGAGATTCCCATGGTTACTCGTTTAAAGGCTTGCAATGGCATGGTCGGTGAGGGTGTTAAGTTCGATCGTATCCGTCGCGTCACTGGCTACTTAGTTGGCACCTTAGATCGTTTCAACAATGGCAAGCGCGCCGAAGAGCACGATCGCGTTAAGCACGGTTTTGGCTCCCTGACCAAGTAATAAAGCGCAAGCTCCAAGCCTCTCTGCTAAAGCCCCGTATGGGGCTTTAGCCGTTTATGGGCCCTATAAAGCAAGCCTTAGGCTATAATGCGCCCGTTGTTTTAGGCTTTGAGTACAGGCTTTGAGGTTTAATCATGTGCTTTTTGGTTGATTCGCATTGTCACTTAGCTTCGCTCACCTTTGAGGGCAAGGGCCCTAAGAGTGTCGGTGAGGTCATTGCGCGCGCCCGCGCCTGTGGCGTGACCCATATGCTGTCGGTGGCGTGCACCATTGAAGACTACGGCACCATGATGAATCTCATCAAGCCTTTTGATGGGATCTACAACGCCTGCGGCATTCATCCGCTCAATTTAGAAGAGGCAGGCGCTTGGACGGAAGAGCAGCTGGCCGCATGCTTGACCGACGAGAAGTGCTTAGCTCTTGGCGAGACCGGCCTTGATTATTTCTATGCCGCCGAGTCACGCGAAGCGCAGCTTGATTCCTTTGCCCGTCAAATCGACTTAGCCTGCCAGGTCAAAAAGCCGCTCATCATCCACGCCCGTGCCGCCCATCATGACACAGTCGAGTTAATGCGCTCCCACAACGCACGCGATTGTGGCGGTGTCATGCATTGCTTCTGCGACGAGATCGAGATGGCGCGCGAGTGCCTCGACCTGGGCTTCTTCATTTCGTTCTCGGGCATTGCTACCTTCAAGGCTGCTGACAATGTGCGCGAGGTTTTAAAGTACGCTCCGCTTGATCGCATCATGGTCGAGACCGACTGCCCATACTTAGCTCCAGTCCCAGTACGCGGGGTCGATAACGAGCCTGCCTTTGTGCGCTACACCTTAGAGTTTATCGCTGACTTCAAGGGCGTCTCACCTAAGGCCTTAGCCCAGCAGACCTCCGCCAACTTCGAGCAATGCTTCAAGGTCAAGCTTGAGACCCCAGCCAACACCAACGTCCCAGAAAAGGACATCTCCATCTACAAGCTCGAAAAGATCTATAACAAGGGCTGGCCTTACTAAACCTAACTGAGCCCGAACAAGGGCCAAACCGCTTTGTGGTGGCATGCCGCTTGATCACATCATAGTTGAGAGCCGCCTACGGCGCTTTCCCATATCTCGAGGAATCACTATGAGTGACATCGACGTGCTCGAAAACTGCGTACAGCACCTATCGCCGCAGTTGCTGGCGCTTTTGCTTATTGACCAGACCAAGACCTTGCACAGCCGCAGTAAGCCCCAGAATATCTTTTGGGCGACTTCGGACTATGAGATGCTCGGGCCTAAATTTGCCTATGATCAGCCTATTACTCCCGAGCTCATCACTGGCAACAATGGCCAAGTGATTCGCCCTCGGGTGCTTAAAGACCAAGAAGAGCAAAGTAAACGCAGTCGCATTATGGCTGAAGTCTATAGTCCGGCATGGTTGTGTAATCAACAAAACAATTTGGTCGATGCTGAGTGGTTTGGCCGTCCTGATGTCTTCAACTGCGCATATGGCAAGAGCTGGCAGACTAATTATGAACCAATTATCTTTCCGCAAGGCAAAACTTGGCAAGACTATGTAAAGGCTATTCGCTTGGAGATTACATGTGGCGAGGCTCCTTACCTAGTAAGTCGCTACGATATGATTATTGGTAAAACTATCCCAGTAGAAGATCGTATAGGTTTACTTGATCGCAAGTTGCGTGTGGTCAGTGAGAATACGAAGACGCCTGAGGAATGGCTTGAGTGGGCGCAAATTGCCTTTTGCAGCGTCTATGGCTTTGAGTGGCAGGGTGATAGCCTGCTGTTAGCTCGTGAAAATCTGCTCTTTACCTTCGGCGAGTTCTATCAGGAACGTTGGCATGAGCTGCCAGATCTCACAGCAGTTCTTGCGATCGCGGAGAGCATCTCGTGGAATCTGTGGCAGATGGATGGCCTCAGAGGCGTGATCCCAAATTCCTGCGAAAATAAGATCACCTATGACAACACGCTCTTTGGTCTTGAGACCTACGAGGAGCTCTGCCCCGGCTGTCAGCGCGAGGAGCTGCTTAACTCTGAGCACAACGGCACTTACTGCTTGATCAAGGACTGGACCAAACAGGAACGGGGTACCTTAGGCAAAATTGTCCGCTTTGTGGACTTGTTCTAAGCAATTTGCGCCAAATTTGCTAAGCTAGCTCTCAGGTTATTGGTGGGCGGTAAAATAGGTTAACCTCGGTGTGACAAGAGGGCGCTTTTTAGCAACAACGCAGGTAATTTCAGCTCAAGGCAGATAGATATGACTCCAGGATTTGCTTTTGCATTCAATGCTAAGGTCATCTATGTATTCCGCATTAATGATGCGGCGCATGCGGGCTGCCTGAAAATCGGTGAAACCAGCTGTGCCTGCCAAGACTTCAATTCTTTGCCCCCTAATTGTCCTGAGCTCAATCAGGCTGCCCACAAGCGCATTGCCCAATACACTCAAGCGGCGGCTATCGATTATGAGCTGCTGCACACTGAGTTAGCGCAAACCTTTACCAAGGTGCCTGACCCCAAGCAACAACGTTCGTTTAACTACCAGGTTAATTCCTTTAGTGACCACGATGTCCATCAAGTGCTATTGCGCTCGGGCATTAAGCGCAAGGAGTTTGATCTCAAGAACAAAGCCAATGAGTGGTTTGTCTGTGACTTAGACACTGTAAAACAGGCGATCAGAGCGGTTAAAGAAGGTTCCAATGCGCTCAGCGCTGCTGAAAGTAACACGGAATTTGCGCCGATTCAATTTCGCCCGGAGCAAAAAGAGGCCATTGACCTTACCTGCAAGCAGTTCAAGAAGGGCAAGGCACAGATGCTGTGGAATGCCAAAATGCGTTTTGGCAAGACATTGAGCGCACTGCAGGTAGTCAAGAAGCTGGATTTACGCCGTACTATCATCATTACTCATCGCCCGGTGGTCAACGAGAGCTGGTTTGAGGACTTCCACAAAATCTTTTGGGATAGCCCACAGTTTGCTTACAGCTCCAAAGATCGAGGCGAGAGTCTCGGGGTGCTTGAGTGTAACGCGCACTCTCAATTTGGTCAGAAAGATCACTACGTGTACTTTGCCTCGCTTCAAGATCTGCGCGGCTCCAGCAAGGTGGGCGGTGATTTCGTTAAGAATGAGGATGTGTTTGCCCTGCCTTGGGATTTGGTCATCATCGATGAGGCTCATGAAGGTACCCAAACTCAGCTTGGCCAGTCCGTGCTCAAGGAGCTTTTGCACGAGAACACCAAGGTGCTCTATCTCTCAGGTACCCCATTTAATTTGCTCAATGGCTTCAAGCAAGACGAAGTTTATACCTGGGATTATGTCTCAGAGCAAAAGGCCAAGCGTGATTGGGATGCGATTCACCAAGGCGATCCTAACCCTTACTCCGGCTTGCCCCAGCTCAACCTCTACACCTACAACTTAGGTAAGCTCTTTGATGAGTACGCCCACAGTGAGTTCGCCTTCAACTTCAACGAGTTCTTTAAGGTCGACTCGAAAACAGAACAGTTCGCTCATGAAAGGGACGTCAAAGCCTTTCTCGACCTGTTAACCAAGCCTAGTGAGAACAATTACCCTTTTTCCAACCAAGGCTTTCGGGACATCTTCCGCCACACCTTGTGGGTGGTACCTGGAGTCAAGGCAGCCAAGGCCTTAAGTGCGCTCTTAAAACAACATCCGGTCTTTAGCAATTTTGAGATTGTCAATGTGGCGGGGGCGGGCGATTACGACGAAAACGCAAGCTCACTAGGGGCCACTGAAGCTTTGGACGCCGTAAACAAGGCCATTGGTCCTGCACCCGAGGAAAGCCGCACCATCACCATTTCCTGCGGTCGTCTGACCACGGGCGTCACGGTTAAGGTCTGGACCGGTGTCTTAATGCTTGCAGGCTCTTACCAAAGCACGGCCTCAAGCTATCTGCAAACCATTTTCCGCGTGCAAAGCCCGGCGACCATTGCAGGTAAGGTCAAGGAACAGTGCTATGCCTTTGACTTTGCCCCCGATCGTGCTTTAAAGGTAATTGCGCAAACCTTTGGTGTGTCCAAGCGCCCTGATGCCTCAGGGAAGGACAGCGCCCGCGCCGCGTTAGGTGAGTTCATCAATTTCTGCCCAATTATTTCCATCGACGGCTCCACCATGCAGGAAGTTAAGGTGGGACAAGTCATGGAGCAAATCAAACGCGTTTATGTCGAGCAGGTGGTGTCTCATGGCTTTGATGATGTGCACCTCTACAACGACAAGCTCCTCAAGCTAGATGAAATTGATTTAGCTCAATTTGAACAGCTCAAAGACATCATCGGCCAAACCAAGGCCTTAGGCAGCACCGATAAGATCGACCTCAACCAGCAAGGTCTAACCGACGAAGAGCACGAACAGCTTGAACAGATCAAGAAAAGACCGACCAGGGAACGTACCGAGGAAGAGAAGGCCAAACTCAAAGAGCTGCAGGAAAAGGCCAAGGTACGCGAAAACGCGATCTCGATTTTGCGTGGTATTTCGATTCGCATGCCTCTCATGATCTACGGTGCCACTATCAACAACGAAGACGAAGAGCTGACCATTGAGAACTTTAGCGAGCTTGTGGACGATGTGTCGTGGGCTGAATTTATGCCGCTAGGTGTTACCAAGGAGATCTTTGCCCGGATTATCAAGTACTACGACCCGGACATATTTACCGCCGCAGGTAAGCGCATTCGCGCGCTGGCGCGTGCCGCCGATGATATGGCGATCGAAGAGCGCATCAAGCTCATTAGCTCCATCTTTGCTAATTTCCGTAGTCCGGACAAAGAGACGGTGCTCACCCCGTGGCGTGTGGTCAATATGCACCTGAGCTCCACTATCGGTGGTTATTGCTTCTTTGACCATGACTTTACGCAAGAGCTCACTGAACCGCGCTTAGTCGAGCACTCGGATATCACCGAGCAGGTCTTCAGACCTAAGACCAAGCTCTTGGAGATCAATTCCAAGAGCGGCCTTTATCCGCTTTACCTGACCTACACCTTGGTGCGCCTGTACCTGGACACTTACGGCAATAAGCTTGACCTGCTCACTCGCGCCCAGCAGCGCAAGATCTGGGACGACGTGCTCAAGCGCAACATCTTTGTGATCTGCAAGTCACCGATGGCGCGCTCAATCACCGAGCGTACCTTGGTGGGCTTCCGTGAGGTTCCAATCAACACTTGCTACATCGACCAGCTGATTGATCGTATCAGCACCAACCCAAGCGCAATCAAAGACTTAATTGCCAAAAATCCAAACCTGTGGCCTAACCAGAGTAACCCATCAATGAAGTTTGATGCCATCGTCGGCAACCCGCCTTACCAAGTATTAGATGGTGGAGCCAAAGGTAGTAGTGCTATGCCTTTGTATCACCACTTTGTCCGTAGCGCTAAGAAGTTAGATCCTCAATTTATCTCATTTATCACACCATCGCGTTGGTTTGCAGGAGGTAAGGGGCTTGATGATTTCCGTGAGGAAATGATTCATGATCATCACATGCGCATAATTGTCGAATTTATCAATGCAAATGACTGCTTTGACAACACAAACATTGCTGGCGGTGTTAATTATTTCCTATGGGACACTAGGCATAATGGACCATGCCTCGTAACTAATATGAGTAATGGTCATGGTGAAACAATGTCTCGATCGCTCGATGAGTTTGCTCAGTATGGCGTATTTATTCGTAGTAACACTGCTTGCAGTATTTTGCATAAGGTAACTTTCAATAAAGCAGAGAGCTTATCGACCATAGTTTCGGCCCGTAATCCTTTTGGCATTGATTCCAAACAACGAGGCTCGACCACTCCGGATCCTGAAAAGTTAAAATTACACTCATCTGATGGAGTATCTTATATTGCTCCATCTGACAATCTTATTTCCAATGCATACACGCGCTCTTATAAATTATTATTTGCTAAAACCATGACAGGTCGTGCTGGAACACCATCAAAGGATGGTACATATAAGGTACTATCTAGCATCAAGGTATTGGAGCCAAATGAGGTTTGCACTGATTCTTATCTTTTAATCGGATGTTTTGAGCAAAGACAGGAAGTTGATGCTTTAAGTGTATATCTACGTACAACTTTTGTGCGTTATTTGCTGTTACAGGTCTTAACTTCAATCAACATTTCTCGTGGCAATTTTGTCTTCGTACCAATGCAAGACTTTAGCGCTAACTCTGACCTCGACTGGACGCAGCCGGTTGCTCAGCTTGATCAACAGCTCTTTGCCAAATATGGCCTCACGCCGGAAGAGTGTGAGGAGATCACCTCGACCATCAGCCCAATGTAAGACTGCTCTTAGACCAAGGAGAAATCATGGCCTACGATAATAAGGTGCGCATCATTGCAGGTGCCTTTAAGGGACGCCGCCTCGAAGTTATGGATTTACAGGGCCTGCGTCCTACCACTGAGCGCGTGCGCGAGACCGTTTTCAATTGGCTGGGCTCGCAGGTGGTGGGCGCGACCGTGCTCGATTTGTTTGCAGGCTCGGGGGCCTTGGGGCTTGAGGCACTGTCACGAGGTGCGACCGAGGTGACCTTGGTGGAGAAGGATCGCGATAACGCCGACTTGCTCAGCAAAACCGTCAAGTCCTTACCGGACTTAGGCGGGGCAAGTGCTAGCGTGCATTGCACCGACGCGCTCTCGTTTCTCAAAAACCTGCCTTCAGGGCCACGCTATGACCTCATCTTTTTAGATCCGCCTTTTAGCAGCAATTTGCTGGAGCTTGCGGTTGAGCTTATTGTCTCTAAGGACTTGCTCAAGGACGGCGGCCAAGTCTACGTTGAGATGGGCGCAGCTAAGAGTAAGGTCTTACTGGGCTTATCGCAGATTCGCGATAACACCATCGGCCAATGCCACTTTGGCCTCTACGAGCGCAGCTTCTTCTGCTAACTGCGACTAAGACGCGAGAATCTTCCATTAACCAACAAACGGCGTCCACCCCGTGATAGGGGCGATTCATTGTACCTGCCGCAAAGTTTTGCCTGCACAACTTGAACTGAGCGCCGGCACGGCGCTCAGACTTCCGAACTACCTGCTGTTATGCGCAAAACCTAAGATGTTGAGCGGAGCTAGGGGCTCTAACAGGTCACGGGCGATCTGGTGATCAGCGCATCTTAAGCTCTCGGATGCTAATAAATCGGGCTGTTGCCATTCATGACTTTTTTACTGCGGGCTAGGGTTGTTTGGGCTGAAGATTGAGGTTCCATACTGCTACCTTGCGCTCATCTCAAATGCGGTACAATTAGGGTGTAATGACTTGATCTTTATGACAGGCCGTGCTTAAGTTCAGGAGATCAATATGAGCCAATCTCAATCGCCTGCATATACAGCCATGGCAGCAACCGCTGTAGCTGTAGGGGGTGGTTCTTTTGCTGTTATGTTACAACTTAGTGATTACATTGGGAGTAATTTTGAAACTTTTTATCTAATTATATATGGAGATGTCTTGTTTTATGATATTTATATGATAAAAGTCCTTATTGCGCTTTTCTTTATTCTTTTCTTTGGACTTATATTTTTGGGCTGTGGATATGCATGGATAAGATCCATAAGAGAACTTGATAATGATTGGAGGTCTGATAAAACTGAGTCGTCTAGTGATAAAGTTAAGCAAGAAATCGAGTACAGAAGAAACCGCAGACTTGCTTTAATTGCTACATTACGGATTCGCCGTGTTCTTTTGAAATTAGAAAAGCTTATCGATAAATATGTAGATAAAAACGACAATTTAAACAATTATGATGATTCTTTAAAAGAAAATATACAAAAAAAAGAACTGCTGATAACTGATAACAGTCTTAAGAAGAGTTTAAATGAGAATTTTAATAAAACTTCTTAGGTTTAAATCTGATTTTTTTGTTGTTGTTGTTTGTGATAAGCGTACAAAAATAGAAGTTAAATCGTTTGATGACATTGCTGGTATGGACGTCGAGAACAGGTGTTATTGGGAAGATAAACTATGTTGGGTTACATTGTTATATTGATATCTGGCCTTGCTGTGCTTGCAGTATTATTGGGAGTGCTTGAGTTTTTATGGGGTATTTTTTTGTTAGGAAGGGTTGGTAAAAAAGATAGGGATGATAATTCATAAGTTGCATGTCTTTATAAAAGAGGTAATTGAGCTTGGTGCTAAATCAGCGTAAATTGCTTTTATAATTACTTGTTAACAAGGGGGTTGTATGTCACACATGACCTTTTTTATAATAGTATTTGGTGTTGTCTTTTTTATTGCATTTGGTTTGCTTTTTCTCATGCTGGGACGAGTGATGTGGGAAGATTATCGTGACTACCGTGCCAAAAGAAATAAAGCAAAATTAGATAACTCTGCGCATAATACTGCCTCGAATAGAGGTTGATCTTCGATTGGTGAGCTGTGCCTTGTGCTTTGGGCCGAAAAAGATCAATTTGTGGGCAAAGTGTGCGTCATGATGGCGCAAAAGCCATGTTTAAGGCTAAGAGGTGCCTTGGCATAGGGCAAAACTTGATCTACATCACAAATCTAGCTTAAATGTCGACAAGCACCGCCTAAGAGGCTGGGTGCTGTTGTGTTCAGAGGTGGCCACCTCTGAAGTTGTGCACAGACCTAGTTTAGGTCTTTGGGCTCAGCTCTTGGACTGGTTTGAGCCTGTTATCCCGCCTGCTTGATCCGCATTGGGGGCAAGCTCTTTTTCCCATTGATTTTTTGTTGTGCTAGGTGCCTAAGAATATTGGGCTAGGACTCTTATGCCCTTTTTATTGTGCAGGGTAAGAGTGGCTTCGTATGCCTGGCATTGGTGGCGGCGCGGGAGTTGTGACTATCTACAGCTGCGTTACGGCTGTGAGCTGCGTGAGGAATTTTGTGATGAAGTTGTCCACTCTTGCTTTAGCGGCGCTCTTGAGCGCTTCGGTTTTGGCTCTCTCCGGTTGCGGCGAGGATAAGGCGGCAACTGCTGCTACGGCGGCCAATGAGCCGTCCAAGGTGCTGCGCGTGGGCGTGTGCCCAGGTCCTTATGGCCTGATGGTGGAGAAGGCCTTAGCCCCAGAGCTGGCTAAGGACGGCTACACCGTTGAGGTGGTTGACTTTACCGATTACGTCCAGCCCAACCTCGCCTTAGAGTCGGGCAACTTGGATGCCAACTTAATGCAGCACTTTGCCTACCTTGATAACTTGGTCAAAACCCAGGGCCTTAAGATCGAGGCTGTGACCAATGTCCCAACCTTAGGCATGGGCGTTTTCTCCGATAAGATCGGGGCTCTTGCTGATATGGAGCAAATCCGTGGTGGTCAAGTAGGCCTGCCTAATGATGCCGTGAACCTGGCGCGTGCTCTGCGCTTAGCTCAGGAGCTGGGCATTATCACCTTAAAGACGGTCAATAACGAGACCCAAGCCAGCGTCGCGGACATTGACCAAAACCCATACGAGCTGGAGTTTGTGCCTATGGAGGCCGCGCAAATCTCGCGCTCCTTAGATAGTGTGGTCATGGGCTTTATCCCAGGCAACTATGCCTACGCCGCTAAGTTCGATTATTCCAAGGCCTTAGGCGTCGAGCAGGTGGCAGAAGAGATTAAGAACGTGGTCGCAGTGCAAAAGGGCGATAAGCAAATGCACAATCTGCTTTTACGCGTGGTTCACTCTGAAGGCTTTAAGCAGGCGCTGGAAGCAGAACCAGAGTTTGCCGCCTTTACCCGTCCTGCTTGGTGGAATGAGAGCGCTGCTCCTGCTCAGGGGGCTGCTTCTGAGCACTCTGCAGCTACTGGGTCTGATGCGAGCGCTGCAACTGAGGAGGCAGCGGCTGAGAAGGTAGCAGCAGCCGTAGCTCAGGTCTGGGCTCAGGATGAAGCTGAAGTCGCCGCAACGGGCGATGCCGCTTAGTAGGGGATGCCATGCTCGAATTTCACGAGGTCACGGTACAATTTCCGGGACAGGCTACACCTGCGGTCGATCGCGTCTCACTTAAGATTGAGCGCGGCGACTGCTATGGCATCTTGGGGCAATCTGGTGCTGGTAAGTCGACCTTAGTGCGCACCGTCAATTTGCTCCAAGTGCCGACTTCGGGCTATGTCATGGTCTCGGGACAAAAGGTCGATGGCTCTTTGAGCAAGGGGGATTTGCGTTCGCTGCGCCTTAAGATCGGCATGATCTTTCAGCACTTCAACCTAATCAAGAATGCCTCGGTCTTTGAGAATGTCGCCTTTAACTTGAAGGCCAGTGGCGCCGATCGCGCCACGATTGAGGCTAAGGTGCCGCAACTGCTGGCTGCGGTCGGCTTAAAGGGTAAGGAGCAGGTCTATCCACCCTCGTTATCGGGAGGCCAAAAACAGCGTGTCGCGATTGCGCGGGCGCTGGCCAATGATCCTGAGATTTTGCTCTGCGATGAGGCAACCTCGGCCCTGGACCCTGATACCACCTCCGAGATTGTGGCTTTGCTGAAGCAATTGAAGGAAGAGCGCAATCTCACCGTGCTCTTTATCACCCACCAGATGGAAGTGGCCAAGAAGCTCTTCAATAAGGTGGCCCTGATGCAACGCGGCAAGGTGGTGGAAACGGCTTCGACCTATGACTTCTTTGCCCGGCCGCAAAGCCCTTATGGCCAGCTCTTGGTCAAGCAGTATCAGCACGACTTGCTGCCCGACGAGCTCTGGAGTAATGAGCCTGAGCTCTACGAGATTATTTACAAACTCGATCATGCTTTCGATAGCGTCATGGCGGAGGCCATGCACCGCTTTGAGGTCGATCTCAATATCTTGGGCGGGCGCGTCGAGTACATCGGGGGCAAACCGCTGGGGCGTCTTATTATCAGCATTGCGCGCTGCCCTAATGCGGCCTTAAAGCAAGAGGTTTTGGCCTTCTTAGCTCAGAGCACCTACTTAACTAAGCTCGAGGCACCAAAGGACGCGGAGGCGTGATATGTGGCAAAACACCGTAACTATCTTAGAGCGTGAGCTGGGAAAAGCCCTCTATGAGAGCGCGGTCATGCTCGGCATTTCCTTGGTGCTGGGCCTGATCTTCGGTTTAGTGCTGGGCTTTATGCTCTATTTGAGCTCTAAACCACAGTTTTGGCATGCGCCGAATTTCAACCGCATCTTAGGCGGCATTGTCAATTTCGTGCGTTCAGTGCCTTTCATCATCTTAGTGGTCTTCACTTTGCCACTTACTTTCTTGCTCACCGGGACCAAGATTGGCCCAGTGGCGGCTGCTGTGCCGCTCTCGCTGTGTGCGATCGCCTTCTATGCCCGTTTAGTTGAAGGTGCGCTGTGTGAGGTAGATCCGGGCGTCCTTGAGGCTGCCATTGCCTCAGGCGCGGGCACCGGACTGATTGTCCGTGATGTCCTGCTTAAGGAGGCGGCACCAGGCCTAATTCGTGGTTTTACCGTGACCTTTATCAGCCTGATTGGCTTTTCAGCTATGTCGGGCATGGTCGGTGGTGGCGGTGTGGGTAATATCGCGATTCAGTATGGCTACTATCGTTACGAAACAGGCGTCATGCTCTTCACCATTGTCGTCTTGGTGCTCTTCGTTCAATTGGTTCAGTACTTGGGTGATAAGGCGGCGCGCCGTCTTACGCGCTAGCTTCGGAGGAAATCATGGCAGAATTTGGTAGTGATGCAGCGCGCTTAGCTCAAGGCGTCTGGCAAGATTTAGTGGCAGAGTTAAAGGTTAACTGCCCTAACTCTGAGCTGGTGGTCGGGGCTGAAATTCCTTCTGCTTTCTTAACCGACTTTATCGGCACCGATGTCGGCGCCGCCGATGTCTATGTCAAGGCTAGCTCGACTCAGGAGGTCAGTCTTGCGTTACGGGCTGCCTATAAGCGCAAAATGCCCGTTACGGTGCGTGGTGCTGGTACTAATTTGGTGGGTTCGACCATTCCACGCGGCGGCATGGTGCTCGATGTTTCGGGAATGAAGCGCGTGCTCGAGCTGGATGAGGACAATCGCACGATTTTGGTTGAGCCGGGGCTCAAGCTCTGTGATTTACAGGCCTTGGTCGAAAGCAAGGGCCTGTTCTATCCGCCGGACCCGGCTGAAAAGCAGGCGACCATTGGTGGCAATATTGCCACGAATGCCGGTGGCATGCGCGCGGTCAAGTACGGTGTGACCCGTGACTTTGTGCTGGCTTTAGAGGTGGTGCTGCCTGATGGCACCATCTTGGAGCTGGGCAGTCCATGTCTTAAGGACGCGACCGGCCTCAATCTCAAGCACTTGTTCATTGGTTCTGAGGGCAGCTTAGGTGTTATCACCAAGTGTCTGTTGCGCTTAATCGCCAAGCCTGAGGCCACGGCGCACGCCTTAATTGGCTTTAAGTCCTTAGCTGAGGGAATCAGTGCGGTTAACACCATCTATGCGGCTAATTTAGCGCCAACGGCGATTGAGTTTGTGGAAAAGAAGGTGATCGCCTTTGGCGAGGCGTTCGTTAAGGCCGATTTCCCGCTGCCTGAATATCAAGCCTACTTGGTGGTGACCTTTGACGGTAAGGCTGAGAGCTTAGCAGAGCAATTATCAGCTTGCCGGGCCGCTATTGCAGCTAAGTACCAGATTGGCTTTTTGCCCCTGACTGATCCCGAGGTCGCGCACAACGTTTGGACCATTCGCGCTGCGCTGGCTAAGGCGGTACAGGCTTCGGGTGTATGGGAGCCGGTTGATACCGTGGTGCCGCTCAAGGACATTGCGACTTTGATCGATGATATCGCCGCACTCAGTGCTCAGGAGGGGGTGCGCATCTTGGCCTTTGGTCATGCTGGAGATGGCAATGTCCATCTGTGTATCCTCAAAGATGATTTGCCGCTTGAGAAGTGGCCGGACAAGTTAGAGCGCGTCCTGTCGCAGCTTTATGCGCGCGTCTATGAGCTTCACGGTAAGGTAGCAGCTGAACACGGCGTGGGACGTCATAAGCGCCAGTATTTCTTAGAACAGGTCAACCCCGATGAGCTCAAGTTAATGCGCCTGATCAAGCACAGTATCGACCCGTACGATCTGTTCAATCGGGGTTGCGGTTACGACGATTAAGGAGATTTTGTTCTATGCATGCCATGCGCGCAGCGGCTCGCACCGCTACTTTCACCGATTCGGTCATCCGCCGCATGACTCGCGTCTGCCTGCAATACGGCGCGATCAACCTGTCCCAGGGCTTTCCGGATTTTGACCCACCTAAGGAGCTCACTGAGCGTCTGTCCCAGGTTGCTTTGACCGGTCCGCATCAGTACGCCATCACCTGGGGTGCCCAGAATGTCCGTGAGGCGCTGGCGGCTAAGATTGAGCACTTCTCGGGACTCAAGGTTGACCCTAATAGTGAGCTCGTGATCACCTGCGGCTCAACTGAGGCTATGATGGCCTCGGTGCTGGCGACCATCAACGCGGGAGAAAAGGTCGCCATTTTCTCGCCGTTCTACGAGAACTATGGCGCGGACACTATTTTGTGCGACGCCGAGCCGATTTACGTGCCTCTCAATCCACCTGAGTTCACATTTAACCCCGCTGAGCTTGAGGCCGCATTTGCCGCCGGTGCTAAGGCCTTGATTCTGTGCAATCCGTCCAATCCTTGCGGTAAGGTCTTTACCCGTGCGGAGCTTGAGACTATTGCTGAAATTGTGCAGAAGTACGACGCCTTCGTTATCACCGATGAGGTCTATGAGCACATCCTCTACGCACCGCACCAGCACATTTCGATGGCGACGCTGCCTCACATGCGCGAGCGCACCTTAACCTGCAACTCCTTCTCCAAGACCTATTCGATCACGGGTTGGCGCTTAGGCTATGTCCAGGGCCCTGCCCACATCATTGATGCGGTACGCAAGGTCCATGACTTCTTAACCGTCGGTGCCGCCGCGCCGCTGCAAGAGGCCTTGATTGCGGGCTTAACCTTGCCTGATAGCTATTACGAGGAGCTGCAAGCGACCTATACCCGCAAGCGTCAGCTCTTCTGCGATGGTCTGCGCAGCTTGGGCCTAGATTTTTACGAGCCGCAAGGTGCTTACTATGTCTTGGTCGACATCGGCAAGTTTGGCTATCAGGACGATTATGAGTTCTGCCTGGATTTGGCCAAGATCGTCGGGGTGGGCGCAGTGCCGGGATCGTCCTTCTTCCGCGAGAATGTCCACAATTACATTCGCTTCCACTTTGCCAAGAAAGAGGACACCCTCAACGCGGCGTTAGAGCGGCTCAAGGACATCGGCAAGCTGCAACGCTAGCAAGCTCAAGTTGCAACGCTAAACCCGGCACACGGCTCAGGCGCGTGGCTCACGACTCGGGCGCGTTGCTAAGCGCTGGTGCGTTGCTCAAGATGCCGCTTCTTGCCTCACTTTGAGCTTTTGGGACTTAAATCCAGCCGCAAATGCAGCGCATGCGGGTCACTGCGCTGATGGGCGGGCGCTGGGATAAAGCCGAGCTTGTGGTAGAGCGTGAGCGCCGCTTTGAGACTTGGGCTGGTGTCAAGGCACAGCTCGACATAGCCCGCTTGACGGCAAAATGCGCTGCAAGCTGTGATTAAGGCGGTGGCGACGCCGTGCCTGCGGTATTTGGGGAGCACCAAGAGCTTGGCGAGGAAATTGCCCTGAAGCTGCGCTAGGCCCACGATCGTGTGCTGCTTTATGGCGACTATGAGCTCAGTGCGCGGTAGATGCTCTAAGGTCGTGCCCAGGCCTGCGACCTCAGCATTGAGTGCCTGGCAACAGGCGCTGAAGCTGGGGTCAAATTCGCTCGTCTTTCTTTGTACTTGGACCATGGCAACTCCTGGTAAGGGGATGGGGAGCTGTGATCTTAGCCGCAAGTTGAGCGCGTTACGCAAGTCCCCAATCGCGCGTAATGTTATGGTGCGCCTGAGCTGGACTTGAGTTCGAGCTCTGTGACCAGTGGAAAGTAGAGGATTTCTATGAAGAAGTTAGCTTTAGCTTTGGCCGTTGTGGTGGGCCTGATGGGTGGTGTGACCCAGGCAGCTCCTAGTGAGGAAGCTACTACGGTACTCAATCCAATCAAGCGCGGTATTGAGAATAAGGTTTTTGAAAATGGCCCGACTGTGACCGTGGCTACCTACAATATGGGCGCCGCGCGCGTTTCGGATATCGATACTATTGCCACGGCGATTGGGGCTTTGGATGCGGACATCATCGCCTTGGACGAAGTGGACAATAAGACCAAGCGCTCAGGCCAGGTCGACCAAGCTAAGTACATCGCCGAGAAGCTGGATCTGCACTACGTCTTTGGGCGTGCCATCGACTTTGAGGGCGGTCAATATGGCCTGGCGATCTTATCGCGCCACCCGATTAGCGCAAGCGAAGTAGTGCCGCTGCCCTCGGGCGACCCTAAGGTCGATGAGGCACGCATTGTCTTAGTGGCCGAGATTCCGGTGCCGGGCTTTGAGACCCCGATCGTCTTTATGAACACCCACTTGGATTTCAAGGAGGATCACTCGATCCAAAAGACCCAAGTGCAGCGCATCAATGACCTCACGGTCGCCAACGTCTCGCTCAACAATATTCAGGATTTCACTACCAAGATTAAGATTTTGGCCGGTGACTTCAATGACACATACAACAGCGCTAATGTCGCCGAATTGAGCCGCTATTGGAATCTGGTTACCAGCTCTGACCCAAACGATATGCGCTCCTGGCCTGCGGCTAACCCGATGGCCGACCTTGACCATATCTTCACCTCGCGGGGCCAAGTCTGGGAAATTAAGTCCTTGGAGGTGCTCCAAGGCAATGAGCGCAACATCGACTGGGATGGCGCCTCCGACCACACCCCAATCGTAGCTAAGCTCCAGCTCAAGGAGCAATAGAGCTCGCTGGTGCGGGGTAAAACCCAGCAGGTTGTTTCAGGTAAAGTTGAGCGCTTGGCTTAAGTAAGTTTGAACGCTTGGTTCAAGCTGTAAAGCGGAGCTCTTTGCTGGGGATGGCCTGC
The DNA here is from genome assembly GCA_944390115.1 of uncultured Anaerobiospirillum sp. Lineage (GTDB taxonomy): Bacteria > Pseudomonadota > Gammaproteobacteria > Enterobacterales > Succinivibrionaceae > Anaerobiospirillum. Next base: position 4,937 of record CALXOW010000007.1, on the reverse strand, counting down.
TTTGTTGTCACTAGGCGTGAGCGTGGCGCCACGGGGGTGTGCACAGAGGCGGGGTCATGCGTTATAATCCACTTTTGTCAGATCGATTCTAACTGGCACCATCTCATACCAAGCACTTTGCTTTGGTTTCGGTTCTCTTTGCTGATGGAGATGGTCTTTTTCTTGGATACGAAGGGCGGCACGCGATGAGCTGGATTGATGACATTGCAAAGAAATTTACTCGTACTACTGACTCTAAAAGCAAGCACGAGATTCCTGAGGGTGTCTGGACGAAGTGCTCGGCGTGTGACCAAGCTCTCTACCAGCCAGAATTAGAGCGCAATCTCAATGTCTGCCCTAAGTGCGGCCATCATATGCGCATCAAGGCCCGGACCCGTTTAGAGGCCTTCTTAGACCCAGGTGAGCATATTGAACTGGGCTCGGAGTTAGAGCCGCAGGATGTGCTGCGCTTTAAGGACTTAAAGCGTTATAAGGATCGCTTTGCCGCCGCTCAAAAGAGCACGGGCGAAAAGGACGCCATTGTCGTGTACAAGGGCACCTTAAAGGGCATTCCGGTTGTGGCTTGCGCCTTTGAGTTTAGCTTCATGGGTGGCTCGATGGGCTCGGTCGTAGGCGCCCGTTTCTGCCTCGCCGCGCGCGAGTGCATCAAGGAAGGCCGCGCCTTAGTATGCTTCTCCACCTCTGGTGGCGCGCGCATGCAAGAGTCCTTAATGTCGCTCATGCAAATGGCTAAGACCTCGGCGGTCTTAGCGAAGATGGCTGATGCCCACTTACCTTTCATTTCGGTGATGTCCGACCCAACCATGGGTGGCGTTTCGGCCTCCCTGGCCATGTTAGGTGATGTCAACATCGCTGAGCCAAATGCCTTAATTGGCTTTGCCGGTCCACGCGTCATTGAGCAAACCGTGCGCGAGAAGCTGCCAGAGGGTTTCCAGCATGCCGAGTTCTTGCTCGAGAAGGGCGCGATCGACATGATTCTGACCCGCCATCAGATGCGCGACCAAATCGCAGAGCTCATCGCTAAGTTCCAAGGCTTCGAGCTCAAGGGCGGCACCTACGTCAAGGCCGGTGCCCCTGAGGTGGTAGAAAAGGCTCCTGCTAAGAAGACCAAGGCCAAGCACGATAAGGCCGAGGATAAGGAAGCTGAGCTCAATATCGCCGTGGTCAGCCCAGAGGACGCCGAAAAGGAAGCCGCGCCGAAGACCACCCGCAAGCGCGCCACTAAGGCTACGGTCGAGATCGTAGAGGTACCGGCCGAGGCTGCCTCTGATGCCGCAGCTGAAGCTGAGGCTCCTGCCGAGGCTCCTGCCGCTCAGGATGCCGCCGAGCCTAAGGACGAAGCGGCTGAGACCACCAAGACCCCGCGCAAGCGCAAGGTCGCTGCTAAGAGCGAAGCCAAGGAATAACAAGGCTTTTGGTCCTTAATTAAAGAGAGCTACGGCTGTAGGGGCTGTGGCTCTTTTTGTCTGAACAGAGGGGAGAGGGAGATGCAAACCATTGGGGGCGATGTCATTGAGTTAAGCGCACCAGAGCGCTCGAAGTTAGAAGCTGAGCGCCAGGCTGCTGCGCAGTCGGCGTGCGCGCAAGGTGCTACTTGGTCGGTGGCGCAATGGATGGATTACCTCAATCACATCAATCCTGAGCATATGGAGCTGGGCCTCGAGCGGGTGCGTGAGGTCGCCATCCGTATGGGACTGATGGCGGTCTTGAAAGTCTCTAAGACCACCATTGTTACGGTCGCTGGCACCAATGGTAAGGGCTCAACTGCTACTTTGATTGCACGGGCCATGGGCCAGTTTATGCCGGTGGGCCTCTTTACCTCGCCGCACTTGCTTAAGTTCAATGAGCGCATTGAAATCAAGGGTGAGCCTATTTCTGATGAGGCTTTAGTTGCGGCCCTGCATCAAGTAGTTAAGTCTCAGTTTGCGCTACGTGATAACTCTAGTCCACTGGCCGGGCAGGTCATTCCTCTGACCTATTTTGAGATTGTGACCTTGGCGGCCATGAGCGCCTTCTTGGTGGCGCACTGTCCGCTCATCGTGCTCGAGGTGGGCCTGGGCGGGCGCCTTGATTCGACCAATATCTTTGATGCGGCGGTTGCGGTTATTACCTCAATTGGCCTTGACCATATGAAGGTCTTGGGTAATACCACCACCGCGATCGCCGGGGAAAAGGCCGGTATCATCAAGCACGGCAGCACCGTGATCTTAGGTGAAAACATCGACGCTGCGGCACGCCAGGTCATTTTGGCTCAAGCCGCTAAGCAAGAGGCTCAGGTGTTAGCTGAGGGTACTGACTTTAGCGCTGAGATTGGGGCGGAGAATTTGTGCTTTAAGGGACCACAAGGAAATCTCACCCTTAGCTTGCCGCAAGTACCATTTGGCTGTGTCGGCCCGGCCTTAGCGGCCATTAGCACGCTCTTTACTCTCCCTGAGCTATCGGTGCGTTTGCCGCAATTTCGGCAGGCTCGTAACGAGATTGATGTCGCCGTCGCTATGACCAAGCTCTTAGGGCGCATGACTAAGGCGCCGCAGGTTAAAAATCTCTACTTGGACGTCGCGCATAATGTGCCTGCCGCTGAGCATTTGGTGACCCATGAATTGCCTGAGCACTTAGGACGGGTACGGCCGTGGCTGGTCATCGGTATGCTCAAGGACAAGGATGTCGAGGGCGTACTCGAGGTGTTAGCCCCGCACTTTGAGTGCTTCTATGTGGGCTCGCTCCACACCGAGCGCGGCGAGAGCAGCGCGCGCCTGCGGGCGGCTTTGCTAGAATACGGGATAGCGCCTGAGGACATTGTCGCCGGTGATTCCATTGCCGAGGTTTTAGAGCGGGCTCTTAATGATCGGAGCAACGAGACTATTGTGGTGGTCGGTTCCTTTGTCACAGTGGCAGAATCCTGGGATTATCTGTGCAGCCTGGTCTAGTGGCAGCTGCTGTTTGGTCTAGCCGGAGCTGCTGAGTTAGCTGTGACGCTGGGCGGGGCGCATCGATTGACGGAATATTGGTGTAAGGTGCGGGCCTGATCTATGCACCTAGGCTCTAACTTGCGGCCCGGTGCGGCCTAATCGTTTGGTTTTGTGGAGAATTTTGGGGGATCTTAGTGCGCGCTTGCTGAGATCTTGAGCGGCCATAGGAGGAAATCATGGCAATCAGCGTCGGATTACGCAATCGCCTCGTGGGTTTTACCATTGTGGCCGCGACCTTATTGATTTTCCTGCCTGTGATCCTATCCAAGGATATGATTAAGCGCCCAAATCCCGACGCTATCGCCGTCAATGAGCAAGGTGCGGTGCTCGACAGCTCGGGTAATTTGGTTCACCAAGGCCAGCCGGATACGCAGCGTGCCTTAAATATGGGGCAGCGCGGCGAGCTGACCTTAAACTCGGTTAATACGGCGCAGGGCAGCACTAGTGGCACGGCCACGGGCAGTGCGCCAGTTGCACCTCCTAAGCCGGTCACTACACCTGAGCGCTCCAAGACTGAGATTTTGACGGCCCCAGCCGTGGAACGTAAGCCTGAGACGACAACCGCCCGGACCGAAATCTTAACTGCTCCACCTAAGCCTGCGGCTAAACCAGCGGCTAAGCCTGAGCCTGAGATTTTAACGGCGGCTAAGCCTGCACCAAAGCCTGCGGCCAAGCCTGCTAGCGGCGGGGACGATGTGATTGCTGGTACCCGCCCAACCCAGCGCTATGTAATTCAGGTGGGCGTATTCTCGCAGCGCACCAATGCCGAAAATGTGGTCAATAAGATCTCCAAGGCCGGTTACTCGGTCTACGCCATCAAGGTCAAGAGCAATGGCCGTGAGCTCTATCGCGTCTATGCCGCTCAATCCAATAGTCGCGACCAATTAAATCCAATCCTGACGCGCGTCAACAGGCTGTGCGGCACCAAGGGCACTATCATCACCTTTAATCGCTAATCCTTGTGCTAAGATGGTTGAGGCCCCAGTGGGCGTGATTGTTTTGGGAGTTTGCGATGAAGTTAGCAGAGCTGTGTGCCTATTTAGATGAGGTCTTGGCGACCAAGGAATTTTCTGATGTCTCCTATAACGGCGTGCAGGTAAGCACCGAAGAGGGCATGGGGGCTGAGGTCAAGAAGATTGCTACGGCCTGCACCGCATCGCTCGAGGCGATCGATGCGGCGGTCGAGGCTGGCGCTGACACTTTAATCGTGCACCATGGCCTGTTCTGGCGCGGCGCCGATCCCCGTCTGACGGGCAATATCTACCAGCGTGTTAAGACCTTGATGGAAAATAACATCAACTTAGTTGCCTACCATCTGCCGATGGATGCCCACTTAACCCATGGCAACAATGCCGTGCTCACCCACCTCTTAGGCGGTGAGGTCGTGGACTATATTGAGCCGGGCAATAAGCAGTCGATTGGCGTGCGCGCTAAGCTCGCCGAGCCCCTCACGGTCAAGGAAATCGTGGCGATTTTGTGCCATCACTTAGACACCAAGGTCGCGCTCTTAGGTCCTATCACCGAGGATATGTTGATCGATGACCTCGCAGTGTGCTCGGGCTCAGGCAGCTCGCTCTTGGATAAGAACAATTGCCCTGAGTTTCAGGCCTTGATCACAGGCGATGTCAACGAGCAGACCTACCATCAGGCGATGGAGACGGGCACGGTGGTCTTTGTGGTAGGACACCATGCCTCTGAGCAGCTGGCGATCAACCTCTTAGGTGACCACTTAAGCCAGGAATTTGGTCTTGAGCACTGCGCCTTGCACTTTAGCTACGAGAAGATGGTTCCGACCTTCGCCATCGAAGACGATGATGCCGACGACGAAGACGAAGAATAAGGCACATTAGACCAATTTTGCGCGAAATAAGGCCACTCTTGCAGTGGCCTTATTTACCTAAACCTAGCGGCCAATGCCCCGTCCGTAAGGGCGGGGATACGGCCGCGAGTTTTCTCTTCTTCAAAGAC